>JAAUZY010000092.1 GCA_014804355.1 Lachnospiraceae bacterium | reverse complement strand
CTATGTCAGAATCATTCTGTCATTAGCAAACTCGCCTCCGCTGACTTCCTCGAATTTTGCCAGCAGGTCGGACACATGCAGACTCTTCTTCTCTTCTCCCCGCACATCATAGATGATATGTCCTTCATGCATCATAATGAGACGATTTCCATGTGTAATGGCATCCTTCATATTGTGGGTGACCATCATGGCCGTCAAATGATTTTCCTCAATGATCTTATCTGACAATGCCAACACCTTGGCTGCGGTCTTAGGGTCCAATGCAGCCGTATGTTCGTCCAGCAGTAACAGATTCGGTTTCTGCAAAGATGCCATTAACAGCGTAACAGCCTGACGCTGACCGCCTGACAAGAGTCCAACCTTAGAAGTCAGACGATCTTCTAATCCCAGATCTAATGTTTTTAACATCTCCTTGTATCGTTCTTTTTCCTCCTTGGTCACACCCCACTTTAAGGTGCGCCCCTTACCACGTCTTGCTGCGATTGCCATATTCTCTTCGATGGACATACTTGCCGCAGTACCGGTCATAGGATCCTGAAAAACACGTCCCAGGTATTTTGCCCGTTTATGCTCCGGCAGTGATGTCACATCTGTCCCACCGATAATAATAGAACCCGCATCTATAGACCATACACCTGCAATGGCATTGAGCATAGTAGATTTACCTGCACCGTTTCCTCCGATGATCGTCACAAAATCACCGTCTTTAAGCTGTAAATTTACTCCCTCTAAGGCCACTTTCTCATTGATTGTGCCGAAATTGAATGTCTTATGGATATTTTGTAATTCTAAAGCATATTCTTTGACTTCTCCGCTCATTGCTTTGCCACCCCTTTCTTACCGTATCTACCCTTCAGGTAGGGAATTGCCAGGAAGATCGCAACCACAATTGCCGAGAACAATTTCATATCATCCGAAGGCATCTTAAGCCATAATACAAATGCAATGACAATGTAATAGAGGATTGCCCCAATAATCACGGCAACCATTGTAAATGCAAATGCCATCTTTCTTTTCTCACAGAATTTGCCCAACAGCACCTCACCGATAATTACGGCAGCAAGACCGATGACGATGGCGCCGCGCCCCATATTGACATCAGCCGCACCTTGATACTGCGCATACAAACCGCCGCACAATCCCACTAATCCGTTGGAAATCATAAGCGCAAGCACTGTGTGGAAATCTGTATTGATACCCTGTGCTTTGGCCATGTTCATATTACATCCTGTAGCGCGAATTGCCTGCCCCTGTTCCGTTCCGAAATAGCAGTATAGTATTACAACCAGCAAGAGACATCCAGCGATCACACCGCCATAAAACTTAAATTTAGTCAGAGCGTCACCTGATATATATCGAAGGGAAACTACCAATTTGTATTGATCTACGTTAATTGCCTGATTGGATTTCCCCATAATGTTCAGATTAATAGAATAGAGTGATATCTGCGTCAGAATACTGGACAAAATTCCCGGAATGCCCAACGCAGTATGTAACAGACCTGTTATCATGCCTGCAAGCATACCTACCGCAAACGCCGCAAGCAATGCGATCCACGGATTCACATCGGCACGTATCAGCATAACCGCCACGGCACCGCCCGTTGCCAGCGATCCATCCACTGTAAGATCCGGAAAATCGAGCAGTCTATAAGTAATATAAACTCCCAGTGCCATAATCCCCCAGATCAGTCCCTGTGCACATGCTCCCGGCATTGCCCTGAGCAGAGACATAGGATTTAAAGATAAAAGTATCATTTGTTGTAACCTCCATCAAGAAAAATGGGGATGCAGCTATGTCATCCCCATATATCATTGTCTTATTTAAACGTCATGCGCCATCCAATGAAAATTATTCGGTTGCGATTGCCACATAATCATCAGGAACAGTAATGCCCAATGTATCGCAGATCGAAGCATTGTATTCTTTTGTAACCTGAGGTGCATATTGGATATCCATAGTGGAAATATCTGCACCGTTTACAAGAATATCATATGCCATCTCACCTGCCGTATAACCGATATCATAGTAGCTGATAGAAAGTGTTGCGACACCACAGCCTGAGCAGATACCTTCCTCACCGGCGATGATCGGTACACCTGCGGGCAATGCCACATTGTTGATTACCTCTGTTGCTCCTGCCATTGTGTTATCGGTAGGAATATAAAGAACATCGCAGGACTCACATGCGCTTGTAACTACTGCCTGAATCTCATTGGAATCAGCTGCTGTAAACTCTTCACATGCAATACCGTCATCCTCTAAACAACTTTTTATGATGTCAGCCTGATATTTTGAGTTTGCTTCAGCAGAACAATACAGGATACCAACCTTCTGTACATCAGGGAATAACTCTACTAACATTTTCTCCTGCTCTTCAAGCGGAGCCAGATCTGAAGTACCGGATACGTTCGTCCCGGTCGCACCGGTCCAGTCACTGATATCAAGCGCTGTCGCATAATCTGTAATAGATGTTCCCAGAATCGGGATTGTATTGGTTGCTGCAGCCGCAGACTGCAAAGGTGATGTAGCGTTTGCAAGAATCAAATCATCGCCGTCTGTCACAAACTGCGTACAGATCGTCGCGCAGTTTGCCTGCTCGCCCTGCGCATTCTGAAAATCAATATTCACATTGCTCTCACCGAACAAATCTTTTAATGCATCCTCAAAGCCTTGAGTTGCCGCATCCAATGCCGGATGTTCCAGAAGCTGGCAGATACCGATGTTATATACCCTATCCGCCGCGGGAGCTTCTACTTCCTCTCCGCTCTCTTCCGTTTCCGCAGAGTCTTCACTTGCTGCGTCCTGTGATGCATTGTCTGTAGCTGCCGTGCTGTCTGCTGCCGCGTCATTTCCGTCATTTCCGTCAGAACCGCATCCGGCAAGCATGGTGGCTAACATTGCCGTTGTCATAAGTAATGCCAATGCTTTCTTTTTCATAATAATCCTCCTGTAAAAAATACTCATGCACTTTAAAGTGCTAAAGCACACTGTTTCCTAAAAAAATATACACGAAAAAGACGCATTAGTCAACCTAGCCCATAAAATATTCTGAAATATCAATGCTGTTTAAAAGTACAAGTCCATTCTCTTCTTTGCATTCAAGCCAGCTCGCACTGCATCTGCTCCAGCACCTCAGAGAATAATTAAAGAGTTCTTCCGTACATCTGCAGTGGGGATCGTCCTTTTTTAAACGCTTCGCAATACAATTTTCGCACGGAGTATCTCTATGCTGTAACGCCTTATAACATATATCGCCGATCTTGACTTCCGGAGAAGCCATCAACACCTTTTTGTTGATAAAGCTGAGTTCGTATGTATCCGGATTTACAATATATACAAAGCTGTCCATATTGTCAAAAATGGCAATCTGCGTAGCGAAATCCTGAAGACGGTCCATAAAACCGATCTGTAAGATATGTGCCTCCAGAATACGCATCAGCGACCGGAGCTCTTCCATCTCACTTTTTTTGAATTCAAGCTGTACATCCTCGTGGTTTTCAAAGATAATTGCCCCCTGAAAATCTCCATGGGATGTGATCGGATAGTAGAACATGCTCTTAATACCTTCCGCCTGAAAATAATCGTGCATCTCCACTGCGGTCAAATCATAGTCATGAATAATCGTTGCTTTGTGGAATGTCTCATACAGAATCTCACTGACCACTCTATTCAGCTCATAGTGCTCCGTTGTCTCACGGCCGATCTCATAACCTATAGCGGCAAACTGTACGGTCGCCGATATCGGAAGCCCCTCACTACCACACACATATCCTCTGTGAAAATGGTACTTCGACGTGATCAGCTCAATGGCCGACTTAAGCGCCGACTCCATCACTTTATCCTCAAACAGAACCTGCATCACCAGATCTTCGATGTCATGGTTCATCTCCATACCTTTCTCCGGATTATACGCCGTATTCTTCCTGGTCGCATGATATGCCATAGTCGTAGCAGCATCATAGATACGATATCCGCATTTTCCATTTGCTTTCGCCGTGTATACAGCTTTATCCGCTTTCTTAAAAAGTTCTTCATAATCGTTGCCATGATACGGGGAAATCGCCACCCCCACACTGCAGGTCACCTGAAGCAATTGTCCCTCATGCTCAAATGAGAAATTAACGCCCTTCACCACCTTATTTGCCAGAATATCTGCATTGGAAATGCTATCTATATTTTTCATAAATACCACAAATTCATCTCCGCCGATACGGCCGACAATATCTCCGCCCTTGAAGATATCATTCAGCGCATTGGCAGTGTCCACAATCACCTGATCTCCCTGCGCATGTCCCATAATATCATTGATTTCTTTAAAATTATCCAGATCAATGATCATCAAAGCATTCAGCATACCGTTATCCTTATTCTCGTGAAGAGAATTCTGGATCAACTCCATCGTGGCTCCCTGATTATATAAACCTGTCAGTGCATCCTTCTCGGCGCGCAGGAGCAGTTCCAGCTCTTTCAGCTTCTTCTCATGGATATTGATCAAACGGCCTACAACCCTTGTCACATAACCCTCCGGTCCCAACAGAGAAGTAAGATTGGCCTGATACCATGTATAATCATCGTCAAAACGTCTGGTTCGATATTCAACCGTCTCATGCTTAGGCGATGTCAACAGACCTCTAAAGATCGACCTATAATACGGCATATCCTCCTCATGGATCGTAGAATCAGCAAAATGCTCCATCCACCTATTCTGGATCTGCTCTCCTGCCAAGTCATATTCGCTGGATGACTTAAACACCATAACATCTGTCTTGGCATTATAGTCTATGATCTGCTCTCCCTCCGCCTCTGAGAGAATATGTAATCTTTCCGCCTGCCTGTGCAGCTCTAACTCGATATTTTTACGTTCGGTAATATCCTGAATAATCGTCAAAATCGTATACTTGATATCTTTTCTGGAATACAAATTTCCCCTGACGTGCAGCCAGCGCAGCCCGCCGCTTCCTGTTACCGTACGAAACTCCACATCTACGGCACCGTCGTCCTTGAGCACATCCACAATTCCTTGTTTATAGATCCGCAGGTCTTCCGGAATAATGCTCATCTCAACCTTCTTCATGAACCTCATACCCTGCGTTCTCGAATATCCAAGCATACGAAACATGCCTTCATTAATGAATAAAGGCGTCATTGTCTCATTCCCGCCGTCATACTCAAAGAAACATATGCCCGCGATCACATTGTCAATCATTGATCCGAAATTTTCCATGCTTAAATCTGTTGCCATCCCTTTATCCCCACATACTTTATCGTAATTACCGCTTAATATTTCTCCGCAATCTCACCCTGCCGCTTATAAATACTGCGAGCCGGTATAAATCCCCTTACCATAGAAGTCGGATAGATATTTGCCTGTCTTCCTATGACAGTTCCCGGGTTCAACACTGAGTTACATCCCACTTCCACATTGTCACCAAGCATTGCGCCGAATTTCTTAAGTCCCGTTTCCAGAGACTCCTCTCCTGCCCGCACCACCACTAAAGTTTTATCACTCTTAACATTGGATGTGATGGAACCGGCCCCCATATGTGCCCTGTATCCTAATATGCTGTCTCCCACGTAATTATAATGTGGCACCTGAACCTTATTGAACAGGATCACATTCTTAAGCTCGGTGGAATTACCTACTACCGCTCCTTTACCGACAATGGCGTTGCCCCTGATAAAAGCACAATGCCTTATTTCCGCTTCCTCATCAATGATTGCCGGTCCGTTGATACAGGCACTCGGATAGACCTTAGCATTTCTGGCTATCCATACATTGTCCCCTTTCTTTTCATAAAGTTCTTCCGGAAGCGTATTTCCCAGCGCCATAATAAAATCACCGATTTTAGAAAGTACCTCCCACGGATAGGTTACTCCCTGAAAAATTTCTCCCGCAATCGTCTCCTCCAGCGTATAGAGTTCACCGATTTCAGTATCATGTAAACATGCCATCTTCCTCACCTGCCTTCTGTCAATCTTCTATATTCCGCTGTTTTATTACACAGCACTCTTTGTATTTCCGCATTACGTCCGTTTACTATAGAACTGTTCCACATACCGGAATCTGTTATAAATCAGTGACTGATTGTTCATCTGCTTCACAGTATTAGTTCTTCTCGTGACGAAATCATCCAGTTTCACCATATATTCATTTTCCGTAATCTCTCCGTCAGCTACCAGTGTCAGCCCTTTCTCCCAGCTTGCAGTCAGTCTCGGATCGAGCAGCGGTTTGATAGCGCCCGCCACCACTTCATAAATCATCTCTCCCAGCTGCGTCGGCGTAATGATCTGAGTCTTCTTATTTAACGCCAGATATTTGATATTCACCAGTTTTTTTAGAATCTCGGCTCTTGTAGCCGAAGTGCCGATCCCACTACCCTTGATCTGTGCACGCAATTCTTCATCCTCTATAAACTGTCCCGCATTCTCCATCGTCAGGATCATCGTACCTGAATTATAACGCTTGGGCGGAGAAGTCTCCCCCTCCTTCTTATCCAGACCGATCAGCTCTAATTCTCTGCCCTTCTTCAAACTATTCAGGACTTCCAGAAATGTTTCGTCGCAGGCGGTTTCCTGCTCCTCTTCCTTCTTCTCCTCGGATTCATCATTTTCCGCTTTCTTTCTGGCAAAAGAATTCCGGCTTACCGCTAAATATCCCTCCTGTGCCAGCACCTTAAAGCCGGTGGAAAAGAATTCTCCCTTCATCTTAACACCCAGCGTAACCTTCTGGTAGATCGCCGCCGGATAAAAGATACTCAAGAAACGTCTGACAATGATCTCATACACCTTTGCCGACGTGGGGTGCAACCCGTTTAAAGCACCAAGTCCCTGACCGGTGGGAACGATCGCATAGTGATCCGTGATCTGTTTATCATTGACATATCTTGTCTTCGCGATAGATTTATAACTGCCGCCGCTTAATATTTCCGCCGCATAGGGCGCTGCGATTTCATAATTTCTCAAACCGCCGATATTCTTATGTATCTCCTTTGCCACTGCACTCGACAGCACTCTGGCATCCGTACGGGGATATGTTGTCAGTTTCTTTTCATAGAGTTCCTGCGCGATCCGCAGCGTCTCATCGGGACTGATCTTAAAAAGTTTGGAGCAGTCATTCTGCAGCTCCGCCAGATTATATAAAAGCGGCGGATTCTTAGTCTCTTTTTTCTTCTCTACCTTCTCTACTACGGGCACGGCCGCCGGAGCTTCCTCAAGATATTGTATAAAAGCATCGGCTTCATCTTCTTCCAGAAAACCGTTGTCTTTATAGAGCAGGGGCGACTGATAATATTTGGAACCTTCTATCGCTTTCCACTCGCAGCTGCATTCCCGTCCTTCTATGGATATCCGGGATAGTATCCTATAAAAAGGGATCTTCACAAACTCTCTGATCTCTCTTTCTCTGTTGACCACCATGCCAAGTACGCACGTCATCACACGCCCCACGGACACCACTGCCCTGTCCGCCTTCAGATATGATTTGATCGGATTACTGTATTTCAATGTCAACACACGGGAAAAATTAATTCCCATAAGATAATCTTCCTTGGCACGCAGATAGGCTGCATTCGACAGATTATCATATGCCGACAGATCTTTGGCTTCCCTGATTCCGCGCAGGATCTCCTCTTCTGTCTGGGAATCGATCCAGACCCGTTTCCGTGATTTTCCCTGTACATGCGCCTGCTGTTCTACCAGGCGGTATATATATTCTCCCTCCCGTCCCGAGTCGGTGCAGACATAGATTGTCTCCACATCCTCACGGTTCAACAGCCCGCTCACGATCTGGAACTGCTTCTTCACACTCTCGATCACCTCATATTTAAACTCTTCCGGAATAAAAGGGATCGTGTCAAGCGACCAGCGCTTATATTTCTCATCATATGCTTCCGGATAACTCATCGTCACTAGATGCCCTACACACCATGTCACAACCGCCTCTTCGGATTCCATATAACCGTCACGGTTTTTCATATTATATTTTAATGCTTTGGCAAATTCCTTTGCCACGCTGGGTTTCTCTGCTATATAAATATTTTTTCCCATATATCAAGCTGTGTCCTTTACAGGCTTAGAATAACTTCATGTCTTTATCACAGATCCGAAATCTGCACAAGTTTCAGGTTTGGCTTGACCTTTGCTTCCAGATTCAGCTTCTCGTCGAACCGAAACGCCGTATACATATAGACATAATCCGCATTGATTTTTGCCTTCTTCGCGTATCCCAGAAGATCCTCATAATCTTCATAGGTCATCGGTCTCTCCCAGTTACATAGTCCGATCAGGGTCCGGCCATCCTCATCACGCGCTATAATATCCAGTTCGCCTGCCTTACCGATCCACTCACCTACGATGTCGAAATCAATCGGGAGTTTATGTCTGTTGTTCATCTTCGTCAGATGCTGTCTGCACACCTTCTTAAAATATCCCGTCACATACCGCCTGAAATCCGGCATAATATAACGGTTATAGAATTCTCCCACCGACAGTGTCTGCAGATCACTCAGATAGGGATACATATACGTATAATAAAACTCGACGAAAGGATGACTGATCCTGTATATTCCTTTCTGCACGTTCTCTCGGCCTTCTGTATCATAGGAGAATACTTTCTCAACCAGCTCCAATTCTATAAGATTCTTGAGATACACACTGATTTTGGCACGTGAAAACTCTGTATGCAGATGCAGATTGTTCAGCTTATGGCTACCCGCCGCAATAGAGGCCATGATTGTATTATACACTCCCGGCTCCCGCAGCTGATCCGTCAGCATACGCTCCCCTTCCTCAAAAAGAAAACTATCCGGATCCAGGATATTGCGGCAAATATTCTGCTGTATTGTCAGTCTGTCATCAAACTGATTCCAAAGCCCCGGAAATCCTCCCAGGATGGCATATGCCTCAACGCATTCCTCAATACGGAAATTCGGAAATTTCTGAATAATATCCTCAAACAGTAGTTCCCGTATTTTCAAGAAGCCTGACAACTCATAGGCGGCTTCCCCGATCCGATTGATCATACTGTTCTCGATCCAGCCGATAGACGAACTGCATAAAACAACCATCATTTCATCCCGGTTCCATTGGCTGTGCACAAAGGATACCAATTCTTTCATAAACCGATCGCTTGCCCTGACAATATTCTGAAACTCATCTATGACTAAAACCTTCTTACCGCTGCTGCGTCGGGTTATCTTGGCGAAAATATCATGGAAGGACATAAACTGCTCTGTCTCATATCCGTCACGCTGAAGCTGCCTGCACCACTGATAACTCTGTTCCCTCTCGGAACACGCTCTGGCAAGATAATAATATCCCGGCTTATCTTCCATAAACTCTCTGACAAGGGCTGTCTTGCCGATATGCTTCTGTCCATACACGACCAGAATCTGGCTGCCGTCTCTGTCATAATAACTATTCAGATACTTTAATTCGGATGTTCTGCCAAATAACATAGGTCTCCTCGCATACTATGCAGTCATATCAGCCAACAGATTTTCTATCTTATCTGACGGCATCGGTTTACCCAGAAAATATCCCTGGATATTGTCGCAGTCAATCTCATTCAAATAGCGGTACTGCTCTTCCGTTTCAACGCCCTCAGCAATCGTCTCATATCCTAATTTCTTAACCATATAAATGATCGATTCCGTGATGATCCGCGTATTCTCATCCGTAATCACAGTATCAATAAACGATTTATCAATCTTAAGCGTATCGATGGGCAGTCCCTTCAAATATGACAAAGAAGAATACCCTGTACCAAAATCATCCAGAGATATCTTGATACCGATATCCCGTAACGTAACAAGCTTCGCCGTAATGTCGTTAAAATCATCAATCAAAATAGACTCCGTGATCTCCAGTTCGATCTCGGAAGGCTCAATATCATATTTCTCCATAAGCCGGAGCACCTTTTCAATGAAGTCCGGCTGCCTGTACTGGATTGCCGAGACATTGAGCGACATGATCATCGGATAATGATACTTTCTTTTCCATCCCGCAAAAGCGCGCAGGCTCTCCTCTATAACCCATGTGCCGATAGGCACGATCGCACCGTTCTTCTCCGCAATCGGAATAAACACTGCCGGACTGATCATCTTGCCGTTGTCGTCCCGCCAGCGGATCAGCGCTTCCACACCCCGCAGCACCTTGTCCGTCGTGTGAAACTGTGGCTGATAATACATGGTAAAATTCTGCTCGAAAACAGCATCCTTTAGCTTATTTTCAATTTTTACTTTTTTGAGAAAATCGTCCAGAATTGTGCCGTCATAATACAGTATCTTATCTTTACCCATGTTTTTGGCTTTAAACATGACGATCTCTGCACAGTTAATCAGTTCCAGCGTATTAGCGGCCGCCTCGGGATACTCCGCAACCCCCACGCTGATCGTAAGAAATATTTCCTGTCCCTCGGACAGTTTAAACGGTTTCTTAAGCCTCTCTCTGATCGTTCTGTAGATCGTCTCCACGCTTCTCGCCCCGCACGGGCTGAAGATACCAATACAAAAGATATCACTGTTGAAATGAGAAATGATGACATTATCCCCCATCAAATCCGATAGGAACTGCCCAAATAGCTGCACAAGCTCATCACCGCTGATAATGCCCATGCCGTCATTGATCCTGCGAAAATCATCGAAGTCCATGAACATGACCGCCACCGTCTCGTTCTCTTCTTCCGCACGTCTGATATACTCTCCAAGCAGCCTTACAAAATAATTGCGGTTATACAACCCTGTGAGCATATCATAATAAGCCATATAAGTCAGCTCATCATTCTGGGAATTAAACTTTGTCACATCTTTAAAACGGATGACCTTATCCGTCGGATTGTCCATTGTATCATAGACGACATTGACTTCCACTTCAATACAGAGGCGTCTGTCCTTAAGCTTCACATCAATGGCCTGACTCTTCAGTTTCTGTTCATCTATAAACAGCACTTCTTTCAGAGGAATGACATATTTTTCCTCCACGCAGTCATACATTCTGCCCAGATCATGTATGTCAGTAACCGGGAAATCAAAGAAATGATCCCAGTTCGCGATCGTCTGGAGCCGCTGTTCTTCAAAATTGTAATATAGAAATGCGCTGTTTGAAGTCTCGCAAATTAATCGAAGCATTTTCTCGTCTCTTATCAGCTTCTCATTCATCGCATTTAACAGATCCACCTGATACTTTAATTCTTCCATAGTGCTATACCCTTATATCCCGCCGCATTCCCCAATACGGCGGGTGTCCCTCAATCATATATATTTTGTTAAGCAATCCCTCTCACAACTTATTTTGCACTAATATATCCCTTGGCCTTCAATGTCTCGGCACACAGAACCGCTCCGCCGGCCGCACCACGCACCGTATTATGGGAAAGTCCCACAAATTTCCAATCATATACGCTGTCCTGTCTGATCCGCCCCACGCTGATCCCCATACCGTTCTCAAAGTCTACATCCAGTTTAACCTGCGGGCGATTATCCTCCTCCATCACCTGAATAAACTGCTTCGGTGCGCTGGGCAGCTCCAGCTCCTGCGGAATTCCTTTAAAGTTCACAAGCTTTTCCACAAGCTGTTCCTTCGTGGGCTGCTTTCTGAATTTGACAAATACCGCCGCGGTATGACCATTCAGAACCGGAACACGAATACACTGACAGGTAATCACCGGGCTTACTGCCGGAACGATCTCACCGTTCTCCACTTTACCCCATATTCTGAGCGGCTCTTTCTCACTCTTTTCCTCCTCGCCGCCGATATACGGAATTACGTTTTCAACCATCTCCGGCCAATCCTTAAAGGTTTTGCCCGCACCTGAGATCGCCTGATAAGTCGTAGCAACTACTTCATACGGCTCAAACTCCTGCCACGCGGTGAGAACCGGAGCATAACTCTGGATGGAACAGTTCGGTTTCACCGCAATAAAACCTCTGGTCGTGCCCAAGCGTTTCTTCTGTGCCTCAATCACTTCGAAATGCTCCGGATTGATCTCCGGAATAACCATCGGTACATCCGGCGTCCAGCGATGCGCGCTGTTATTAGACACTACCGGCGTTTCAGTTTTTGCATATTCTTCCTCGATTTTCTTAATCTCATCCTTAGTCATATCTACCGCGGAAAATACAAAATCTACTTCCGCTGCTACTTCCGCTACTTCGTTGACATTCTTCACAACAATATTCTTTACTGCCTCCGGCATGGGTGTCGTCATTTTCCACCTGTCCCCTACCGCCTCGGCATATGTCTTACCCGCAGAACGGGGACTTGCCGCAATAGTCGTAACCTCAAACCACGGGTGATTCTCCAGCAATGCGATAAACCTCTGCCCAACCATACCTGTTCCGCCTAAAATTCCTACCCTTAATCTCTCGCTCATAATATATATACTCCTCCTTTGATTATACTGTATTAATAGACCCGGTCCCTATTACTTCGGAATATTGATCTCATCTTCCTCATGCCAGTCCTTAGCAAGATACTCTTTCGCCGTGTCAATCACCACACCCATCACCGCCGGTCCGGGGGCTCCCAAGGTAAGCCTCTTCTCCACACATGTTTTTAAGCTGACAGCCTCATAGATATCTTCCTCAAAAACCGGACTGATCGTTTTCAGCTCTTCAATCGTCAAATCCTCAATACCGCACTGTTTGTCAATACAGTATAGCACAAGCCTGCCGATAATGCCATGGGCATCTCGAAACGGAACACCGTGCCCCACAAGATAATCCGCCGCATCCGTCGCGTTAGCGAACCCTTGCATCGCACTCTTCTCCATCCGATCCTTACGGAACTTCATCGTGCGCAGCATCCCTTCAAACAGAGCCAGACATCCCTTCACCGTGTCTATGGCATCAAAAGTCAATTCCTTATCTTCCTGCATGTCTTTATTGTAAGCAAGCGGAAGCCCTTTCATCGTAGTGAGAATCGAAATAAGCGCACCGTAAACCCGCCCGGTCTTGCCCCGCACCAGTTCAGCGATATCCGGATTCTTCTTCTGCGGCATAATGCTGCTTCCCGTGGAATACGCGTCGTCGATTTCAACAAATCGATATTCGTCCGAATTCCAGAGAATAATTTCCTCACAAAACCGGCTCAGGTGCATCATAATCGTTGCCAGCGCCGATAAAAATTCTATCACATAATCCCGATCCGACACGGAGTCCATACTGTTGAGGGTAGGACCCTCAAAGCCAAGAACCGATGCCGTATAATTTCTGTCAAGCGGATATGTCGTCCCCGCCAGCGCGCCGGCACCAAGCGGACAATAATTCATACGATGGTAAATATCCTTAAGCCTTGACCTGTCCCGCTTAAACATCTCAAAATAGGCGCCCAGATGGTGCGCCAGCGTTACCGGCTGCGCCTTCTGTAAATGGGTAAATCCCGGCATGTAAGTCTCCGTATTATCTTCCATGATATGCAACAGCGTGCATAGCAACTCTTTGAGCAGATCATCCGTATGAAGCACTTCTGTCCTTGTATACAGCCTCATATCCAGCGCAACCTGATCATTCCGGCTTCTGCCCGTATGCAGTTTCTTACCTGCTTCTCCGATTCTCTCGATCAGCTTCGCCTCCACGAAACTGTGAATGTCCTCGTACTCCTCTGTAATCTCAAGCCTGCCCGCTTCCACATCCCTGCGGATTCCGGTAAGCCCCTTTAAAATCGCATCCTTCTCATCCTTCGTCAAAATACCCTGTTTCGCCAGCATGATTACATGCGCGATACTTCCCTCGATATCTTGTCCGAAAAATTTCCGGTCAAAAGAGATCGATGCGTTAAAGTTATATACAAGTTTGTCCGTTTCCTTCGTAAAACGTCCGCCCCACAACTGTGCCATGCGATAGTCCTCCACTTTATTAAATGCAAATTTAATGATAACACAAAAAACTTTCCTTTTCAATCAAAATACTTTTCTTTTAGGTTAAAAACACATATTTTCTTATTACTCATAGAATATCGTATAACGATAAGGAGTTGTTATTCTATGCAGCCAATATTATCATTACAGGATATCTCCTATGCATATCACAATCTGAAGGGAGAAACGCCTGCTCTATCGGATATTTCTTTTGATGTATCTCAGGGAGAATTTCTGGCGATCGTAGGTCCCAGCGGTTGTGGCAAATCCACGCTTCTGTCCATCATAGCCGGTCTGCTGTCTCCGGAAGAAGGCACCGTATATTACAGAGGTAAATGTGTCGCGGACTGCGGTTTGAATGATACCGTGAAGATCGGCTATATGCTGCAGCGGGATCATCTGTTCGAGTGGCGTACTATCTACCAGAATGTTATCCTCGGTCTGGAACTTAATCATACACTGACACCTGAAAACCTTGATTATGTTCTGAAACTGTTAAGAGACTATGATCTCTACGCTTTTAAAGATAAAAAGCCTTCTGAACTATCCGGAGGAATGCGGCAGCGCGCCGCCCTGATCCGCACTATGGCAATCCATCCCGATCTGCTTTTGCTGGATGAACCATTCAGTGCACTGGATTCCCAGACAAGGCTGAATGTCTCCGCCGATATCGCCCAGATCATCCGACAGACGAACAAAACAGCGATTCTCATTACCCATGATCTGTCTGAGGCAGTCACGCTGGCAGACCGCGTTCTTGTCCTGTCCAGAAGGCCCGCCAGTATTAAATGCGAAATGCCGATCTGCTTTGACATCGACCGGCATGATCCCATGGCAATCAGGAATACCGCGGAATATCAGCTCTATTTCAATCATTTGTGGGAGGTGTTGACAAATGAACAGTCTTCTCTCCGGTCGTCCTGACAGCGTATCCGCCAATCAGTATCTGTTCCTGCAAGCGCACAGGCGCCACCATCATCAGGTAGGCCTTGCAAGATTTCTTCTGATTGCCGCATTCTTAAGTCTGTGGGAACTGGCCGCAAACCGGCAATGGATCGATGTTTTCTTCTTTAGCTGTCCCAGCGGTATCGTGACTTATCTGTATCAGATGTTTCTGGATCACTCCTTTTTCACCCATACGGGAATTACATTATTAGAGACCATCGCAAGTTTCCTGTTAGTCACACTACTCAGTCTGCTTGCCGCAACGCTTCTATGGTATATGAACAGTCTTGCCGAAGTTTTAGAACCTTATCTGGTAATCCTCAATTCCCTGCCGAAATCAGCGCTGGCGCCGCTTTTGATTGTCTGGCTCGGCACCGGAACAAACACCATCATCGTCGCCGGAATCTCCGTTGCCATATTCGGTTCCATTATTAATCTCTACACGGGATTCGGTCAGGCAGATCCTGAAATGCTAAAACTGATCTATACACTGGGCGGTACAAGACGGGATGCGCTCTGCAAGGTTATCCTACCCTCCTCCGTTCCGCTTATCTTAAGCAATATGAAGGTCAACATCGGACTTTCCCTCGTGGGTGTGATCATCGGAGAATTTCTTGCCGCAAGACGCGGACTCGGTTATCTGATCATTTACGGTTCCCAGGTATTTCAGCTTAATATGGTGATCACCTCGATCATCATTCTCTGTGCTATCGCCATGGCATTCTATAAGCTGATCCAGAGTCTGGAACATCATTATCGTAAGAAATATTAATATAAAAGAAGAGCAGGCACACAATGACATGCCCTGCTCTTCTTCAATCCGTCCACAAGACGGTTTCACCTCTTTCTAAAGATTCCTGCACTAAAATGATCCGCTGATTGTCCGACCCCCTGAACTTTAGACTGATATCCTTCCTTGCCAAAATGAACTCCCCATCCACAAGCACATCTACATAAGACAGGAATTCTTTCATATCCGGCCATTGTGTACAGAATTTATCCAACAGCTCTTCCTCAAAGCGATACCCCGTATAGCACCAGATATCCTTCCCGGGGTATCTCTCCTTCACCGTTCTTATAAACGGCAGGAGTTCTCTCCAATTCGCATACTCAAGCGGCTCACCGCCAAGCAGCGTAAGTCCGGCGATATATTCCGGCGCCAGATATGCGAGAATCTGTTCTCTTGCAGCCTCCTCGAAAGGATATCCGTACTTAAAGTCCCACGTCATCTCATTAAAGCAGCCTTCACAATGATGTGTGCACCCGCTCACGAAGAGCGTTACCCGGACTCCGGTCCCGTTGGCGATATCACAGTTTTTGATCTCCGAATAATACATATGTGTCTCCCAACTACAGATGCAGCACTCGCTCCTTAATCTCCTGTGTGCGCCCCTGATTCCAGAACTGCGTACCGATGTAGCCGCATGTACGTCTCGCGACATTCATCTTATCCTGATCCGTATTGCCGCAGTTAGGGCACCGCCAGATCAGCTTACTGTCAGTGTCCGCAACGATCTCAATCTCTCCATGATAATCACACGCCTGACAATAATCGCTCTTCGTGTTTAACTCCGCATACATAATATTCTCGTAAATGTACTGCATGACGGAAAGCACTGCCTCCAGATTTTTTTCCATATTCGGCACTTCCACATAGCTGATTGCACCGCCCGGCGACAGCTCCTGAAACTGTGATTCAAATTTCAGTTTATCAAACGCATTAATTTCCTCTGTCACATGCACGTGATAACTGTTGGTGATATAATTCTTGTCCGTCACACCCTCAATCACGCCAAACCGCTTCTGCAGACATTTAGCGAATTTATAGGTGGTGGATTCTAATGGTGTGCCATAGAGACTGAAATCTATGTTTGTCTCCTCCCGCCATTCCTTGCAGGCATTATTTAGATACTGCATGACCTTTAACGCAAAGGGAGTCCCCTCCGGATCTGTATGACTCTTACCCGTCATGTATCTGGTACATTCGCACAGTCCCGCATAACCAAGCGATATGGTAGAATAACCGCCATATAGCAGTTTATCGATCTTTTCACCCTTCTTAAGCCTCGCCAGTGCCCCGTTCTGCCACAGGATCGGCGCAACATCGGAAGGGGTCCCTTTCAGCCTGTTGTGCCGGCACATAAGCGCTCTTCTGCACATATCCAGACGCTCGTCCATGATCTCCCAGAATTTCTTCATATCTTTGCCGGAGGAGCATGCCACATCCACCAGATTCAGGGTAACGACACCCTGATTGAATCTGCCATAGAACTTCGGCTTATCCTCCTCATCGTGATACACCGTAAGGAAAGATCGGCAGCCCATACAGGTATAGCAGTTGCCGTCTTTTAGCTTTTTCATGATCTTTTCGGAAATATAATCCGGCACCATGCGCTTCGCCGTGCACTGTGCCGCCAGCTTCGTCAGATACCAGTACTTGCTGTCCTCATGAATATTATCTTCCTCCAGCACATAGATCAGTTTCGGAAACGCCGGCGTGATATAGACACCTTTCTCATTTTTGACGCCTTGAATGCGCTGATGAAGCATTTCTTCAATAATCATGACCAGGTCATCCCGAAGCTGTCCTTCCGGCACCTCGTCAATATACATAAACACTGTAATAAAAGGTGCCTGTCCGTTCGTCGTCATCAGGGTGATAACCTGATACTGTATGATCTGGACACCGCGCTTAATCTCATCCTTCACACGGCTTTCCGCAATCCGGTTGACCTGTTCATCACTCGCATCCAGACCGCTCTCTATAAGTTCTCTTCTGATTTCCTTACGGAATTTCTCGCGACTTACCTGTACAAAAGGCGCCAGATGAGACAGTGATATACTCTGCCCGCCATATTGACAGCTCGCGATCTGCGCTATACTCTGTGTAGCGACGTTACACGCCGTAGCGAAACTCTTGGGTCTGTCGATCATGGTCTCGCTGACCACCGTGCCATTTTGCAGCATATCTTCCAGATTAACCAGACAGCAGTTGTGCATGTGCTGTGCAAAATAATCCGCATCATGAAAATGCAGTATTCCCTGCTCATGCGCATCTACAATATCGGGAGGCAACAGGAAACGCTTGGTAATATCCTTACTGACCTCACCCGCCATATAATCACGCTGTACACTGTTGACCGTAGGATTTTTGTTGGAATTTTCCTGTTTTGCTTCTTCGTTGTTACATTCTAACAGACTTAAAATCTGCTCGTCCGTGGAATTCGATTTTCTGACAAGCGCTCTCTTGTATCGATATGTGATATAATTTCTCGCCATCGTGTATGCGCGATACTTCATGAGCTGGTTCTCCACCATGTCCTGAATCTCCTCCACACTTGGCGAACGCTTCATTTCTTCACAGTTTCTCGCTACTACCTCAGCAATCTCGTCAATTTCTTCCTCGGTTAATTTTTCTTCTTCTTTGACGCTGTTGTTTGCCTTACAGATTGCCGCCACGATTTTCTTCAAGTCAAAGGTTACTTCAGCACCGCTTCTCTTAATGATCTTCATACTGCAATACCCACCAATCTCTTCTCACTGATACCCTTTGTCACATACCCACAATATATGATATCTTCCTTTTACGTATACCATATATTGTATCACCGAAAAATTTACTGTCAAGGTATTGTGTATTTTATTTTTATAATTTAATAGTTTAAATTTCAGCCTCTATCTTGACCGACCCGGTCGATCAAATCCAATTTTAACAGCCGCATGGTTTTTCTCCATCTCAGACAACACTTCTCTCACATATGCTTCCCTCTCCATTCGCAGCTTATGCACCGATCCGTTCTTCATGTTCATCATAAGATAGTTCTCTATCAAAAGGAACTCCCCGCTCTCACCGCTCTCCTGTCGCAAATAGGCTCCTGTGATCTCGCTGTAAGAAACGTATCTGATCCGAATAAAATAGCGGTAGAACAGATGCGATGCTCCGAGCCTTACTTCTCCGAATCTCTTTGCCGTCTTAAATTCTTTTCGTAACGTTTCCTGATCCGCTTCCTCACCTGCCATACAAACTAATTTCATAAATTTCTCTCCCGCTTCCTGCAATCTGAATACAAAAACAGCACGCATGCATAAGCACGGTGCTGTCTGTCCTTCAAGCTGGAAAAGGGACTCGAACCCTCGACCTACTGATTACGAATCAGTTGCGCTACCGACTGCGCTATTCCAGCATATTACTGCAACAAAAATTATTATACTTGCTTACTGCAGATTTTGCAAGCAGAAATTCCGAAATATAATCATAATTTATGATTCTCCCACATTCCCGTCTATATGCACATCCATCTGCGGATACGGTATCGAAATACCGGCCTCATCCAAGGCATACTTGATCTGCTCCGTAATGCGCCATCTGCACTCCCAATAATCTTCATTTAATGCAAAACAGCGCACATTCAGATTCACGCCACTGTCAGCAAGCTCCTGTACAAATACACGTCGGTCTTTCTCCTTAAGCACCGCCGCATCATTCTCAAGCACCTGCAGAATCACTTCTCTGGCTCTGCGTATATCGGCATCATAGGAGAGGCTGACCGGAATATCCATCCGTCGTTCTCCTAACATGCTTGTATTTAAAATACTTGAGTTTGTAAGTGTTCCGTTAGGGATAATGACTACGTGATTATCCGGTGTGGCAAGCTTCGTGTAAAATAGCTGAATCTCCTTAACCGTACCCTCATGTCCGTCACTGTCCACCTTGATATAATCGTCAACCCGAAAAGGTTTGAGCAGCAGAATCAAGACCCCTCCGGCAAAATTTGACAGGCTTCCCTGCACTGCCAGTCCGATTGCCACTCCCGCTGAACCTAACAGCGCCACAACACTGGCCGCATCCAGACCGAATCCCGAGGCGATCATAAAGATCAGCACAATATACATCGTCACTTTAATGAAGGAATCCAAAAACTGTGAAACCCCTACATCTGCATTGGCTTTCTTTAATGAACGGCGGACGATCCGGCGAACCAATTTGATGACCTGCATACCGATCAGCAGAAAAACCAGTGCCAGAACTACACGCATGCCAAACCGCAGCGCTTTGTCCGGAAGCTGCTCCAAATATGTCTGTACCAATCCCATATCAATTTCTTCGGGTGTGATCTGCACTAATTCCGACACTTGTTTTTCCATAACGCTCCATACCTCTTACTTCTTCGGGCTACCTGCCAACTTCCTTCCGGTCCGCTTAGATTTGACAGTACTCTGCTTATTCTCCGGCTTCTTATCCGCTGTCTTATCCTCCGCCTGTCTTCGTTCCTGATCCGCCTCGATCTTGTGCAGTTTTGCCTCCGCTTCCTGCGCCTTTTTTATCATTTCTTCTGCTACTTTAGCCCGCTCTTTGGCTTCTGCCGCCGCAATCTTGGCCAATCGCTTCGCCTCCTCCGCTTCTTTGGCTATCGCATCTGCAATCTCCTTAGCGGCTCTGCGCTCTTCCGCCTCTTTCGCTCTGCGGATTTCTTCGGCTCGCACTCTCTCTATCTCCGCTTTCTCCTCATCTGTGTATGGCGTATAGGAGAAAATACTGATGGAAAGCGGTGCACTCACCATGTCGATGGCATAAGGTTTGCCGTCCCACTCTGCCTCCACGGTGCTGCAAACTTTCTTATTTACGATATCCTGACCACCATAGATTCTGGCATCGGTATTCAGAATCTCCTTATATTTACCTTCATAGGGCACACCCACACGAAATTCCTGCTTCACATCGGCGAAATTCGCCACAACGACTAACGTTTCATCCGGTTTGTCAGTCTTTCTGATGTATGACAGCATACATGCATTGGGCGTAATACAGTTAATCCACTCAAAACCTTCCCATGATGTATCCTTTGCATATAACGCCGGTTTTGTCGTGTACAGCTTATTCATATCCGCAACAAGACGGTTCAGTTTTGCATGTTCCTCGTTTTGAAGCAGCTCCCATTCTACCGCTCTTGCTTCATTAAACTCATCATATTCACCGATATCCTGACCCATAAAGATCAGCTTTTTGCCCGGATGTGTCATATGATAAGCGTAAGTCAGTCTCATGTTTGCAAACTGTTTCACCCGCTCTCCGGGCATTTTACCAAGAAGTGTGGCCTTGCCGTGCACCACCTCATCGTGTGAAAATACCAGCATGAATCTCTCGCTGTAAGCATAGATCATACTGAACGTCAGGTCATTATGGCGGCCCGAGCGGAAATAAGGGTCTGTCTTAATATAACTCAGATAATCGTTCATAAATCCCATATTCCATTTCAGGTCAAATCCCAGGCCGTCATCATCAAGCGCACCGGTAACCTTAGGCCATGCCGTTGATTCCTCCGCGATCATAAGTACGCCTTCGTTGCGCTTCTTCATAATGGAATTCAAATGCTTGAGAAATTCTACCGCTTCCAGATTCTCATTGCCTCCGTATATATTGGCAACCCACTGTCCGTCACTCTTACCATAATCCAGATACAACATGGAGGCTACGGCATCGATCCGTATGCCGTCGGCATGATACTGTTCTACCCAATAAAGCGCATTCGCAATCAGGTAGTTACGCACTTCCGGTCTGCCGTAATTATAGATCAGCGTACCCCAATGTGGGTGCGATCCCTGTCTCGGGTCCTGATGTTCATACAGGCAGGTACCGTCAAAACCTGCAAGCCCGTAAGTATCTCGCGGAAAATGCGCCGGAACCCAGTCTAAGATCACTCCGATTCCCGCCTTATGCAGCTCGTTCATGAAAAACATGAAATCTTCTGCATTCCCGTAACGGGAAGTAGGCGCATAGTATCCGATCACCTGATACCCCCACGATGCGTCAAGCGGATGTTCCATCACCGGCATAAGCTCCACATGGGTATATCCCATTTTTTGCACATATTCAATAATCTTAGGTGCCAGCTCCCGATAATTATAGAAATCTCTGCCATCCTCGGGCTTCGCGAAAGAACCAAGATAAACTTCATACACATTGATCGGTTCGTCTTCCGCCTGTGCCTTCGCGCGGTTCTTCATCCACTTGCTGTCTTCCCATTTAAAACCGTTAATATCCCTTACAACGGAAGCACTGTCCGGTCTAAACTGCTGTCCGAACGCATACGGATCGGCTTTTAAGAATGTCAGTCCGCCCTTCGCCTTGATCTCAAACTTATAGCAGTCTCCCGCTTTCACCCCGGGTATGAAGAGTTCAAAGATACCGGAGTCCCAGAGTCTCCTCATCTGGTGCGTCCTGCCGTCCCAACCGTTAAAATCACCTACCACGCTGACCCGCATGGCATTCGGTGCCCACACGGCAAACACAACACCCTCGGTATCATCGATTTTCTCCGGATGCGCTCCCAGCTTCTCATAAATCATGTAGTGAATACCTGCATTGAATTTCTCGGTATCCTCCTTTGTAATCAGGGGCGGATAATTATAGGCATCCTTCAATTTCTTAAGCGTCCCGTCCTGCGCCTCCACGATATATTCATAATCGGGAATCTTTTTCCCCGGAAGAAGTGCTGCAAAGTATCCTTCCTCATCTGCCATCTCCATCTTGTAACTCTTATCACCTTCTACAGGCTGTAAACGAACACTCTTGGCCCCGGGCTGGAAAGTCTGTACTAATACAGAGCTGCCTGTCACATGTGCGCCGAGAAGTTCATGCGGATTATCGGATTCGGAATAAACAATCTCCTCTATCTGTGCCCAGTTCATCAGTTTATACAATCTTTTATTCATATTTCTCTCATATGATCACTCCCACCGTAATGATCATTTTCCCCTTTCCTGAATTTCACCTCTTATGATTCCTTAAGCATAAAACGCTAAACATTATTCCTCTATCCTGTGAATCAACAGCCCACTGCGCAGTTTCGGCTCAAACCATGTGGACTTCGGCGGCATCAATTTCCCGGCATCGGATACGGCAAACAGTTCATGAATATCCGTCGGATACATGGCAAAGGCCACTTTCGAATCCTTATGTACCCTTCTTTCCAGTTCCTTCAATCCTCTGATCCCGCCTACGAAATCAATCCGGTCGTCCACCTTGGGATCTAAGATCCCTAGCACAGGCTCCAGAAGATCCCTCTGTAAAACCGCCACATCCAGATTCGCCACTGCATCCCCAAAGTATCGCTCATCTCTGATTTTCATACGATACCATGTATCGTGAAGATACATACCGATCTCGCCCTTACACTTGGGTTTGTATGGCTCCTTTCCTACCGCTTCCACATCGAAATCCTGTCTGATCCGATCCAGAAACGCTTCCTCTGTATATCCGTTAAGCGTCTTAACCACGCGGTTATAGTCCATAATCATCAACTGATCATCAGGAAACAGTACTGACAGGAAATAATTAAACTGCTCCTTTCCGGTATATTCCGGATGTGATTGCCTGCGCATCTGCGATACCCGTACCGCCGAAGCGCATCTGTGGTGCCCGTCTGCGATATAGATTGACTCCACCTGTTCAAATTCCCGCCTGATCAGCTCCACATCCCCTATATCATCGATTACCCATAGTCTGTGGATAATACCGTCCTCCGCCGTAAAATCATACACCGGACAACTGCTCATCACCTTGCGAACCTGCCGCTCTATGCCCTCTCGTCTGCGGTATGCAAGAAAAATAGGACCGGTCTGGGCGCTGCACACGTCCACATGACGGATACGGTCCGCTTCCTTATCCGCTCTCGTATTCTCATGCTTCTTGATAACCTGATTTTCATAGTCTTCCACAGAAGCACAGGCGCCGATTCCTACCTGCGAACGCCCGTTCATTACCAGCTCATAGACATAATACGCCTCCCGGTCTTCCTCAATCAGCAATCCGTCCCGAAGCATATCATTCAACATATCTCTTGCCTTATCATATACTTCCGACGCATACATATCATAGTCCTGCGGAAACTGTGTCTCCGGTCTGTCAATCCGCAGAAACGTATAGGGATCGCCCTGCACTTTCTCATAAGCCTCCTGCCTGCTGTATACGTCATACGGCAGCGCCGCGATCCGATCCGCAAGATCCTCTCTCGGCCGCACGGCACGAAATGGGTTCACTTTCGCCATCTTATCTCCTGTTCTGATTCCCGACCGATCTTTTGCGGTTACCCGTCATTTCGTTCGGTTTGATCTACTAATATAATTTTATATTCTTATCGAAATCTGCATATGCTATATAGATTCATTTTATCAAATAAGCCTATACAGCACAAGCAGGAAGTGCTAAAATGTGTTTAGCAGTTCAGCCATGCAGAAATAAATATATCCGTCATGCGTGGGAGCTCGCTCACTAAGCATGGCGGATATATTTATTTCTATAGGGCGGACGCCCGTCATGAATAATTTGCGCAGCAAATTATGAATGCATGGCAGAACTTCACAGCGTTCAACTAAATTATTAAAAAAGGATGTGTACTCATATGACCCCTGAAAACAAAGAAATCTTAGACCGTATTAACGCCTACGCCGAGAAGGCATTGGCAGACATTGATCCTCAGAAGACGCGGATCTCTTTCCAGTTAGAGGCGCTGAAACCCGTTATGCAGGAAATTGCCGACGAGAAAGGCATGTCCATCGAAGATGTATTTATCCTCTATATGGATCTGGCAAGTGAGTCCTCTGTGGAAGCGGAGAATCAACTGCAGGCGACACTTGACGAAGAAGAAACCGCCAATTTTTCTAAAATTGCAAACCGGCTGAATTAAAGGAGGCAGGCTCTTCAGCCTGCCCCGATTCTTGATTGTTCTTTTCTATTTTACGACTCTCACTCTGAACACGCCGCCTATAGACTGCAATTTCTGAATGATCTCATCAGAGGCGGGTGATTCGATATCAATCATGGTATATGCGACCTCACCTTTGGATTTATTGGTCATATCCGTAATGTTGATATTGTTATCTCCGAAACATGCGGTGAACTTCGTGATCATATTGGCAATATTCTTATGGAAAATAGCTACACGGCCCGCCTGTGCGCAGACACCCATATCGCATTTCGGATAGTTGACACTGTTGATGATATTACCGTTTTCCAGATAATCCTTTAATTCTTTCACTGCCATCACTGCACAGTTATCCTCTGATTCTTCCGTAGAAGCTCCCAGATGCGGAATCACGATGCAGCCGTCTTGGCCCGCCGTGGTGCTGTTCGGGAAATCGGATACATATTTGCGGATCTTTCCGGATTTAATTCCCTCCAGTACCGCTTTCTCATCTACAAGAAGATCTCTGGCAAAATTCAGCAGAATCACACCATCTTTCATCTTACCGATGGCTTCTTCATTAATCATCCCTTTTGTGGCATCCATCAGAGGGACATGGATCGTAATCAGATCACACTCCTCGTAGATTTCCTCCACATTCAACACATGCTTCACGTCACGGCTTAAGTTCCATGCTGCATCTACGGACACATAAGGATCATAACCGTACACTTCCATCCCTAAATGTTTTGCCACATTAGCGACTCTGACACCAATCGCGCCAAGTCCGATAATTCCCAGCTTCTTGCCCTCGATCTCCGTACCGGCAAAGTTCTTCTTCGCTTTCTCGGCGGACTTTCCTACGTTTTCATCGGTCTGATTTTCCTTGACCCACTCGATACCGCCCACCACATCACGGGAAGCAAGTAACATACCCGCGATCACAAGCTCTTTCACACCGTTGGCATTTGCTCCCGGTGTATTAAATACTACGATACCCTTCTCCGCACACTTATCCAGCGGAATATTATTGACGC
The DNA here is from genome assembly GCA_014804355.1 of Lachnospiraceae bacterium. Classification (GTDB taxonomy): domain Bacteria; phylum Bacillota; class Clostridia; order Lachnospirales; family Lachnospiraceae; genus UBA3282. Next base: position 17,100 of record JAAUZY010000092.1, on the reverse strand, counting down.
CCGCTCCGGCTCTCGCAATGGCAAGCAGATTATCCGACAGCTCCATATCATGCATAGCGGCACTTCTCACCAAGATTCCGTCAGCCTCATCCATGCTATCTGTCTTCACATATTGATCGCTGAATTTCTCCAAACCGATCCCCGCGATGGGATTTAAACAATGATACTTAAACATTCGTATATCCTCTTTTCTATTTTTCTGTCTTTGCTTCGAATTCCTTCATAAATGCGACCAGCTTCTCCACACCTTCTGTCGGCATAGCATTATATATGCTCGCCCGCATACCGCCCACGGTACGGTGTCCCTTCAGATTTACGAAGCCCGCTTCTGTCGCAGCCTTGATAAATTTCGCATCCAATTCCTCATCACCGGTTACAAACGGCACATTCATAAGGGAACGATCCTCTTTTCTGACGGTCCCTTTAAATAACTCGCTCGCATCCAGAAAATCATACAGGATCTTCGCTTTCTTCTCATTCAGCGCCTTCATGGCTTCCAGTCCGCCGTTTTTCAAGAGCCATTTAAACACCTTGCCGCAGATATAGATACCGTAGCATGGCGGTGTATTATACAAAGAATCGTTATCCGCGTGAACCTTATATTTCATCATGGTAGGTGTACCCGGAAGCACATCATCCGTAAGCAGGTCTTCTCTGATAATCACAATCTGTGTTCCCGCAGGTCCTACGTTCTTCTGCACACCCGCATAAACCATACCGTACTTGGATATATCCATAGGCTCAGACAGGAAACAGGAGGACACATCCGAGACAAGGATCTTGCCTTTTGTATCAGGCAGTTTATGGAATTTCGTTCCATAGATCGTGTTATTCTCGCATATGTACACATAATCCATATCATCTGTAATCGGCAGATCGGAACAATCCGGAATATAGGAAAAAGTCTGATCCGCTGAGGATGCCAGTTCTACCGCATCTCCATATATCTTCGCCTCGGCAAAGGCTTTCTTCGCCCACTGTCCCGTCAGGATATAGCCCGCCTTACGATTTTTCATCAGGTTCATAGGAACAGAGGCAAAAATCAGGCTCGCACCGCCCTGCAAAAACAATACTTTATAGTTATCGGGAATATTCAGAAGCGTTCTTAAATCTGCCTCCGCCTCTTTGATGATCGTATCATATGCCTTGGATCGATGACTCATCTCCATGACCGACATGCCGGTTCCCTTATAGTCTAACATTTCCTCCGCCGCTTCCCGTAAGACCTCCTCCGGCAAGACAGCGGGACCTGCTGAAAAATTGTACACTCTAGCCACTTTTATCTCCTCCAATTGAATAAACATAATTTATAGACCAACAAACATTTTACCTTTTTCCCATACTTTAGTCAATTACAACGTAAAATTTTTTAGTAGAACATTACCACCGGCGTTCCGACTTCCACACTCTCATACAACTCCACCATGGTCTCTCTGGGTGTGTTGATACATCCATGGGAACCGTTCGTCTGATAAATCGTTCCGCCGAATCTGCTGCGCCAAGCCGCATCGTGAATGCCGATATTGCCCTTCACCGGCATCCAGAAATCCACGTGTGAAGCATACCCCGGTCCCCTTAAAATACGATTTGTCTGTTTCAAATACACATAATTGACGCCGGAGGGAGTTCCCATTTTGCGGGAAATATTACCGGTCACAATGGGAGTTGCGATCTGCTGAACACCTTTCACATAATAGTACATCATCTGTTCTCCCATATCCACTTCCACGTAAGTGTCCCCGATATCATCTTTCCCCTGTTGCAATGCCGTATGTATATACTCCGGCTCATGAACCTCTTTCTTGTGATTCATGAAGGCTTCCGTCAGATAAGCTACTTCCGCCTCGCGATCGATCTCATTGCCGTAAGTGCCGCCCTCAACGGTTACCAACTCTCCTCTGGTTGCCCGAAACAGTCTGCTTCCTCCGACCGTGTCATACCGTTCTGCGAGCGTATCAATAAACTCCTCTATCGCGCCTTCGCGCAGTTTAAGATTACCATTGCCATCCACAGCAAAACTGCCGTCCTCTGCCAACTCTATCCACTCACAGACTACCGATTCGTCCACGGCAAACTGCTCTTCTCCCATCTGATAGACGATGCCGCACTGCTGAAAATGCTTGACCTGTTCCCACATTCCGAGCGTATCCTGCATTTGGGACGTCAATGCCAGATCATGATAGCATCCTTCCTCCTCCAGAGAAAGTTCTTTTTCGGACTGCTCTATGGCTCTTATGACCGCCTCTGCCGCCTCATCTGTCGACAGAACATCCTGTCTCTCATTTATAAGTTCGTATCCTTGATTGGTCTTGATAATAGCAACTCTGCGTTCATCCTCCGGATGCTCTCTCGCCGTCAGCATAAAAGGCATCTGATCCAGAACATCGGAAAGAGCCTGACCGTCATAGGACACGACCGGAATAAGATCCACGCTGTCGCCGGAAAACAGACTCTCAATCCACATCCATGGATTCTGCTGTTTCTGGTATACTTCCAACGCTTTCATAAAGTCAAATTGATAGTCGATCTCCTCGGCGGATATGAAGTAGGAATTGCCTTCCACGTCATATACCGTAAGTCCTTCATATGCAAAACCCGGCACGAGTTCATCATTCACATCCTGAATGCTTCTTCCGGTACAGTACACGCCGTTAATCCACGTTCCGTAAGCAAATGCATTGTGGTAGTAAATGGCCAGTCCGATGTATGTTCCCATCAGACTGACCAGAATAATACATAATATGATCCCCAAATGTCTCAATAATCTTTTCATAAAGATGTTTCCAGTCAATTTAAATTCAAGCCATCTTCCGTATTGCTTCCGGTGGCAGCCCTTACTATTCCTTCTTTAACAGATCCGCCGCATCAAACGCTTCACTGATCGGCGCTCCCGCCGGAACCATCGGAAATACCTTGTCATCTTCCGGAATGATACAGTCTAATAATACCGGTTTCTTCAAAGCAATCGCCCGCTCGATGGCAGGTGCCACTTCCTCTTTCTTCGTCACTCTGATTGCCTCACATCCCAGACCTTCCGCTACCTTGCAGAAATCCACACCGTCATCTAAGACTGTCTGAGAATAACGTTTGCCGTAGAAAAGTGTCTGCCACTGCCTCACCATGCCAAGCACGTGATTGTTGATCACCACCTGAATAATCGGAATATTGTAGCGGCTTGCCGTGGCAAGTTCATTCATATTCATGCGGAAGCAGCCGTCCCCTGCAATGTTAATACAGATCTTATCCGGCTGTCCCATCTTAGCGCCTATGCATGCTCCCAGACCATATCCCATGGTGCCCAGTCCACCTGATGTAAGCAATGTGCGGGGCATGGAATATTTATAGTACTGCGCTGCCCACATCTGATGTTGTCCTACATCCGTGGTAATCACCGCACTGCCCTTCGTCACTCTGTCGATCTCTTCAATAATATATGGACATGACAATGCGGATTCATCATAACTTAACGGATATTGCTCCTTTAATTGTGTAATATGCTGCATCCACTCCACATGTTCCTGCTGTTCCAGCTGCGCATTGATTCTGTCCAGCACTTCTTTCAAATCTCCCACAAGAGAAACGTCTGTCTTAATATTCTTATTAATCTCCGCGGCATCGATATCAATATGCAGTACCTTGGCATTCTCCGCAAACTTGTTCGGATTGCCCACCACGCGATCAGAGAATCTGGCTCCCAATGCAATCAGCAGGTCACACTCACTGACTCCGAAATTGGAAGTTTTCGTGCCATGCATACCGATCATACCCGTATAGCGCGCCTCATGCCCGTCGCAGACACCTTTGCCCATCAGTGTATCACAAACCGGTGCATCCATTCTCTGCGCAAAATCTCTTACCTCCCGATATGCACCGGAGATAACCGCTCCGCCACCCACATAAATAAATGGTTTTTTCGATTCTTTTAAAAGTGTCAGCGCTGCCTGCAGTTCCTCCTCCGTATAACAGGAACAAGGCTTTACCGCCTCCGGTGTCTCAGGCTCAAACTCACAGCTGTTAGATGTCACGTCTTTCGTGATATCCACCAGCACCGGACCCGGTCTTCCACTGCCCGCTATGGCAAAAGCTTTACGAAGCGTTTGTGCCAGAATATTGATATCCTTCACAATATAATTATGCTTGGTGATCGGCAGGGTCACACCGGCAATATCAACTTCCTGGAAAGAATCCTTTCCAAGAGAAGGCAATACCACGTTACATGTGATCGCTACCATTGGCACGGAGTCCATATATGCCGTGGCAATACCCGTCACCAGATTGGTAGCCCCCGGGCCGCTGGTCGCCAGACACACGCCTACCTTACCTGTGGCTCTGGCATATCCGTCCGCGGCATGTGCGGCTCCCTGTTCATGGGAAGTCAAAATATGGTTTATTTCATTACTATGTTGATACAATGCGTCGTATACATTCAGGATCGTTCCGCCCGGATATCCGAACACGGTGTCCACACCCTGCTCTTTCAGACACTCTACAACGATCTCTGCACCGGTTAATTTCATGATCTATACTCCTCCTACTGTTTTCTCATTACTTATTCCGCCGTCCGGCTCTGCACAATATCACAAATCTCAATGATTTGCAGGTATTTCCAAAATAGCGCCTCTGTTACCGCTCGTAACCATCTCACGGTATCTTGCCAGATACCCGCTCGTCACTTCCGGTTCTCTGGGCTGCCACTTTGCTCTTCTGGCCGCCAGTTCCTCATCGGATACTTTCACATCCAGCTTCATATTCGGAATATCTATACTGATAATATCCCCCTCTTCCACAAACGCGATCGGTCCGCCGACCGCAGCCTCCGGAGATACATGTCCGATGGAAGCACCGCGGGATGCGCCGGAGAATCTTCCGTCCGTAATCAGCGCCACACTGGACCCAAGCCCCATTCCTGCGATTGCGGAAGTGGGATTTAACATCTCACGCATACCGGGACCGCCCTTTGGTCCTTCATAGCGGATGACTACCACATCCCCCGGTACGATTTTGCCGCCCTTAATGGCCGCGATGGCATCTTCTTCGCACTCAAATACTCTTGCCGGTCCTTCATGAACCATCATTTCTTCGACCACCGCAGAACGTTTGACTACACTGCCGTCCGGTGCCAGATTACCTTTCAGTACGGCGAGTCCGCCGGTCTTACTGTAGGGATTATCCACAGTCCTGATTACCTCCGGATTCTTATTAACCGCATCCTTAATGTTCTCACCGATGGTCTCACCGGTCACAGTCATACATTCCGTATGCAGAAGACCGATATCCGCAAGTTCTTTCATGACTGCATAGACACCGCCTGCCTCGTTTAAATCTTCCATATAAGTAGGTCCTGCCGGTGCCAGATGACACAGATTAGGGGTTTTCTCACTGATCTCATTGGCGTAAGAAATATCAAAATCAAAACCGACCTCATGCGCGATTGCAGGCAGATGCAGCATGGAATTAGTGGAACAGCCCAAAGCCATATCCACCGTCAATGCATTCAGTATTGCTTCTTTCGTCATTATATCTCTGGGACGGATATTCTCTTGCAACAATTTCATAACAGCCATACCAGCATGCTTCGCCAGCTTGATTCGCTCGGAATAAACCGCGGGTATCGTACCGTTGCCGCCAAGTCCCATACCCAGCACTTCCGTCAGGCAGTTCATGGAATTCGCTGTATACATGCCGGAACAGGAACCGCAGGTAGGGCATGTCTTCTCCTCAAACTCCCTTAATTCTTCGTCGTTCATGGTTCCCGCCGCATAGGAGCCCACTGCTTCAAACATGGAAGAAAGACTTCTCTTCTGACCGTGCACGTGACCCGCCAGCATGGGACCGCCCGATACAAACACGGTCGGAACATTAATACGCGCCGCCGCCATAAGCAGCCCGGGCACATTCTTATCGCAGTTAGGCACCATCACAAGTGCATCAAACTGATGTGCCAATGCCATACACTCCGTAGAATCTGCGATCAGATCTCTTGTAACCAGAGAATATTTCATTCCGATATGCCCCATGGCAATACCGTCGCAAACCGCAATTGCCGGAAATACGACCGGTACACCTCCTGCCTCAGCCACACCAAGCTTTACAGCATTCACGATCTTATCCAAATTCATATGTCCCGGCACGATCTCATTATAGGAGCTGACGATACCTACCATGGGTTTTCTCATCTCCTCCTCCGTAAATCCCAATGCATTAAATAAACTTCTGTGCGGCGCCTGCTGTACGCCCGCCTTTACATTATCGCTTCTCATACTCATTCTCCTTTATCGTTATTTTCCATATATAGGATAAATCTATCATTTTCATAGACAGCTTCCATCCGTTCTACTGTCCGCGATGCCGTAAACTCTTCCTGCGTCAGATGCAGTTTCCAATCATCGCCGCTCCAATCAATAACATCCGTATTGCAATTTAACAACAGATACTTGTCCGCCAGCACGGCTTCCGCCTCTGTCAAATCACGGGTAATTCGCTCGCCACTTATATTATATAAAAATAACAATAGATATTCCTGATCGCAGTCCGTCACGGCGATCTTCTGCAGCCGGGATAACTCTGTTTTTTCATAAGCATCCTCTATTGCCGCCTCCCTGTCACTGTACTGAGCCCGATAAGATGGAGTGAGCAGCATGACAATACACAGAATTCCTGCGGCCATGCTTCCGAATATCGGCATGTATTTTCCGATCTGTCCGGAAACAAATCCTCTGACAGCAGCCTGCCATAGCCATGTAACCGCAAAAGCCACCAAAGCGCCTGCAAAAGAAAACACTCTGTAATATGGCAGCGAGCACAAGCAGATCAGCATAAGCGGAATCACAATCAGGCTGACTGCCAGATAAATCTCCACAAAGCAATCATAACGCCCGTTTTCTTCAGCAAATTCCTTTCTATAACAGTTGTTGTTTATTCTCTTTATAATACAGTATACTATATGCATAATACAGAGAATCAAAAGAACCGCCAGTATCACTGCACCACCCATGTAATATTCATTTAACAGGCTGTGCAGCCAGCTTATAAACTTACTGGCAAATCCCTTTCTGCCCACGCTTTGAATATACGGCGTTGCCAGCATATATTCAATCCCGGTCCGCAATGCCGCAAACGGCGCATGCAGGATGATTGCCCCATGCCCCATGCCATAGTAGGCACTGCCTTCCGTTTTCATAAGCAAGTTGGAACCGATGGCAAGCCATACCACCCCATACAGACCCAGCGTACAGACCGCCGCGGCCAGAGAAGTGAGAACCAATCGCCAAAAACCTCTGTACTCTCCGCATGCAAGCAAAACAATACCGCCAACCAGACAAATCGGAAACACAACATACAGGCTGCTGGGGATCGCATACAACGCAAGCACCAAGCTTATGCCGAAACATATATAGTCCCGAATCCGTTCTTTATGCTCTACCGTAATGCACAGCAGTTCGTAAATTGCCGCTAAATAACAGAATGATACAAGTGCATATCCTCTTCCCTGCACCGCAAGCTGGTTCACCAGTTTCATACCTGCGTAGAGGAAAACAGGGATAAGAGCCAGTCCGCGCATAAAACATTTTCTGCCGATCCGAAAAATCAGAATCATACTTCCGAGACTGCACAGATAAGAGATACCCCGCAGCGCAATGGCAGAATTTCCGAAAATGCCAAGACAGGCCGACAACACCGAATATCCGATATGATTATTGGGAAGCGGCCAGTGAATTGCCGCATAAACCGGTCCCCTGCTGATAAAATAATAGTAAGTATAGAGTTCGTCATACCACGGTGTCAGCGCAAACATACGCCAGCCGTAATAGACCACCAGCCCAAGAAGAAACAGAATAAAAACAGTTGTCTCAATATCAAGTTTATTCCGCTTATTGTTCTGTTCCATAAAAATTCCCTGCTTTTTTCAATATCAGTTCTTTTCTATTTGATCCGCTCTGCCAAAAGATCGCCCATCTGTCTGCAGCCTACCTGAGTACATCCCTCAGCCATAATATCGCCCGTGCGGTAACCGCTCTGAAGGACTTCTCTTACCGCACTCTCGACCGCATCCGCTTCTCGATCCAGATCGAAGCTGTAGCGCAGCATCATTGCCGCAGAAAGAACCGTGGCGATCGGATTCGCAATATCCTTTCCTGCAATGTCAGGCGCAGAACCATGGCTCGGCTCATAAAGACCAAACTTCGTATCATTTAAAGATGCCGAAGCAAGCATTCCGATAGATCCGGTCACCATACTCGCCTCATCGGACAGGATGTCGCCAAACATATTTTCTGTCAGAATAACATCAAACTGGGCAGGATCTTTGACAAGCTGCATCGCGCAGTTATCTACCAGCATATGCTCTAAAGTCACTTCCGGATACTTCTTTGCAACCTCATCCACCACGCTTCTCCACAATCTTGAAGAGGCCAGCACGTTGGCCTTATCCACGCTCGTCACTTTCTTTCGCCGTTTCATTGCGATATCAAATCCCTTGATGGCAATCCGTCTGATCTCATTTTCATCGTATACAAGCGTATCGACTGCCTTTCTCACTCCGTTCTCCTCAATTGTCCTCTTCTCTCCGAAGTAAAGTCCGCCTGTCAGTTCACGCATAATCATCATATCAAATCCCGCAGCGGCTATCTCATCTTTTAAAGGACAAGCCGCCACCAGTTCATCATACAGTACCGCAGGTCTTAGATTCGCAAACAGATTCAGTTCCTTCCTGATTGCCAGCAGTCCGGCTTCCGGTCTTAAGGAAGGCTCCAGCCGATACCATGGAGAAGTCGTCGTGTCTCCGCCGATAGACCCCATCAATACGGCATCACCGCTCTTCGCCGTTTCAACCGCTTCTTTAGTCAGGGGAACACCATGTACGTCAATAGACGCACCGCCCATCAGAATATCCGTATAATGCATGGTATGCCCGTACTGCTTTGCCACAGCATCAAGAACTTTCTTTGCTTCCGCTATAATCTCCGGTCCAATCCCGTCCCCCGGAATGCATGTAATCCTCAAATCCATATCAATCCCTCATTTCCATGTCATTTGTCGCAAAATATCACTTATATATCATAGTCTATTCTTCTATAAATTTCAAGAGTTTGTCCGTGCCTTCTCTATGTCTTCTCTATGGTATTGAAAAAAGAGACGAACATTTAAGTCCGTCTCTTACTTCTCTTATCTCAATCACAGTCTGCCATAAGCTATTATAGTATCTACAATCCGACATTCAGTATTTAGTTTGCTGTAAAAGCTTTTTCTGCAAGTACGTTGTCGTCAGGATCTGTATAACGCATAACAACCGTGCAGGCACCGTCCTGTCCGATCACATCATCGAACTGCTTAACCTGTGCTTTGAATGTATCTGCCTGTGAATCTAATGCAGCGGAAAGTGCCTCACCCATACCATCAACGATCATGGAACTGTCCTCAATCTTGATGATTACGGTGAACTCATTACCACTTACTTCACAATCCGCAGACATACCGTCACCTGCCATAGCATCAAAAGCGCTCTTCAAAGCTTCCGAAACGGTAGGATCATTGTAGTAATCCTCTAAGGTTGTATAATCGCCTGCATCTGCAGCGTCCGCATCATCCTCATCTTCAACCTCTGCCTCTTCTTCTGCTTCTGTATCTGCATCATCTGCAGGCTCTTCTGTCTCAGGCTCTGTCTCCTCTTCCGTTTCCGGCTCAACTTCTGCAGAATCATCCGTGTCTGCAACCTCTGTCACTGTTCCCGTTGCTGCTGCATCATCACTGCCGCAAGCGGTCATGGATAATGTAAGCGCCATAATTGCTGCACATGCAACTAATTTCACTGTTCTTATTTTCATAATATTCTCCTCCTTTTACTCTTCACGAGTCATTGTGATTCATCACACAACTTTGCATTCTACACGATGTAAAATAAACTGTCAAGAGATAACCTTGCATTTTGTAGATGTTTACAAAAGAGTCATATTATGGAAATCGTTTTCCGTCCTTTCTCACAAAAAAAAACGAGCTACGCTCGATTGCGAACAAGCTCGCAATTGAGCGTAGCTCAATTTTTATCTCTTATTCCGCATCTGCCTTCTCGATCTGTGCAACCGCAGACTTCTGCATGGGAATACGGCAGTTCTTGTTGCTGCCGAATTCAACGATAATCGTATCTTCCGTGATATCGATCACAATACCGTAGAAACCGCTTGTCGTAAGCACACAATCGCCAACACTCATCTCCGCTAACATCGCCGCCATTCTCTTCTGTTCTTTCTTCTGCGGACGAATCATAATAAAATACATAAATGCCACAATTACAACAATGTAAATAATCATGACCATGCCGCCGCCTGTTGCCGCCGCTGCTGCTCCGTCACCTGTCAATAAAATACCCATATCTTTTTCCTCCATATATTCCTATATGATCCGGCAAGTTCTCCGCCAAGTCATATGTCTAAGCAGTCAAAACATATCATACACAAAACAAGTCAAGAAAACAAGCTTTTTTAGATTCTTTTTAGATTTCCGTACTGTTTTCCCCGCCCCGGTACATCCCATCCATCTTACGTTTCTTGTATGCCGCAAAACTACCCTGATCAAGCGCTTCTCGGATTTCCTCCATCATCGTATTATAGAAATAGAGATTATGCAGAACACACAGCCTCATGCCGAGCATTTCTTTCGCCTTTAACAGATGTCTGATATATGCTCTTGAGTATCTTCTGCAGGCCGGGCACTCACAGCCCTCCTCGATCGGTCTCTCATCCAGCTCGTATCGCGCGTTGAACAGGTTAATCTTCCCTTGATTAGTATACAAGTGTCCATGCCTGCCGTTTCGCGTGGGATATACACAATCAAAGAAATCCACTCCACGTTCGACAGCCTCCAGAATATTGGCAGGCGTACCTACCCCCATAAGATAGGTAGGTTTATCCTGCGGAAGATACGGAACTGTCTCTTCTATTACATGATACATCTGTTCATGACTCTCTCCCACTGCAAGCCCGCCGAGTGCGTAACCGTCGCATTCCATCTCTGCAATCCGCTTGGCGTGATCGATCCGGATATCATCAAAGACAGCACCCTGATTGATTCCAAATAAAAGCTGCTTTTTGTTGATCGTATCTTCCAGCCCGTTTAATCGATTCATTTCCGTCTTACAGCGTTCCAGCCACCTGGCGGTACGTGCCACGGAAACCTCCACATAATGTCTGTCCGCCACACTGGAAGGACACTCGTCAAAAGCCATCGCTATGGTTGAGGCAAGATTGGACTGAATCCGCATGCTCTCCTCCGGACCCATAAAGATTTTCCTGCCGTCCACATGAGAGTTAAAGTAGACACCCTCTTCCTTGATCTTTCGCAGGCTGGCCAGCGAAAAAACCTGAAACCCGCCGGAATCCGTCAGAATCGGCTTGTCCCATGACATAAACTTATGTAAACCACCTATTTTCTTAATGATCTCATCTCCGGGGCGCACATGCAGATGATATGTGTTGGACAATTCCACCTGTGTCTTGATCCCTTCCAGATCCTCCGTAGATACGGCACCCTTAATGGCCGCCACTGTACCCACATTCATAAATACGGGCGTCTGGATCGTCCCGTGTACCGTTTCCAGCTGCGCCCGTTTCGCTCTTCCTTCTGTTGTTAATATTCTGTACATTGCCTGTCTCCACTCTACAGATACTTATCCCAGAATTCTTCCAGACAGATATTCTCGTCATGCATGATCTTGGCAGCTTCCCTGCCCACATAACGAAAATGCCATGGTTCATATACTATACCGGTGATATATTCTTTACCGGAGGGATAACGCACTATAAATCCGTACTCATGCCCGTGCTCCGCAAGCCATTTCCCTTCCTCTGTTTCGCCAAACCCCTGTAGCAACTGTGTATACGTATCGGAAGTAATATCCAACGCTAATCCGATCTCATGCTCACTACAGCCCGGAACCGTGATTACCTGTGAAGTTTTTTTATAGGCATCCATATAAGATAGCCCCTGCTTCATATAATACTTGATTCTGCCATTAAAATTGGATTCCTGCCTGTCGCCTGTTCTGTAAGAGGATTGGACACCCAGATTAAAACCGTCTTTCTGTGCTGCCTGCAGCATAAGCAGCAGATCTTCAATGATCCTGTCATCACACCGTATCGTATCCTTGGTCCTGCCAAGGTTAAGCTCATAGTTCTCCGGTATGGGATGCTGCTTGTTGACGAGAACAAACCGCCAATCAGAACTGTCAAATTCATAATTTTCCGGCATTTTCACCGTCTCGCCGCCTTCTTCGCTGTCATCATCCGTCTGTTCATTCTCCGACCGATAATCTTCCCCACCTTCTAAAATGTCATCAAGCGTATACACATCCACGTCCGTGATATCCGTTTCCGGATCATAATTCAAATCAATCTCCTCATCCTCTGGCAAATCCGCTTTCTCCGAATCTGCCTCCACCGCAAGCGTAATATCCGAGTCCTCAACGATGGCGCTGTATGTTTCCTGAGCCTTGATAAAACCGGTTTTCTCAGCAAAAACTGCAAAAGAAAAGCTGCAGCTATTCATAAAGAAGAGTATTACGAACACGACTCCGGCATATCGTTTGGTATTCGTCACAAAATGTCTGCCGATGTGATACACTCCCAAAATAACGGAAAGCGCTACAAGGCACGGATAATACATAAATTTATTCTTTTTTGCAATACTCGTAAATTTTGAAATTATTTTTTCCCGAAATGTTTTTTTCATCAGATTCCTCAAACCCGTTATGGTTCTGTGTATTTAATCCACTATGTATATATACTATGTCGTTTTGTTTTGTAATGTCATTTATATCGAATACCATATATAGTTCTGATTAATATCATAACACATAAAATTTATTTGTACACCTTTTTTATGTAAATCAATCAATTTTTTGCAAATTTTTTTACCGATCTGAATATTTATTTCCATGAAGTGATGTGGTATACTCCGTATAGGCAGATTTAAAGCGATGGAGATTAATCCAATTAAGGCATTATTTAACATACCGATCGTTATTGTTTTCTTGCAAGTTATCCTTCATTTTATTTTCTGAAAACTTCACGCTTTTCCCTGTCTTTTCGATTAATTAGTGTTATCCCTATATTATTTTATTAAATATAAATATAAGAAAGGATTACTATTATGGCTGGTTCATCTTTCGGAAATATCTTTCGAATTACCACATGGGGCGAATCCCATGGCGAGGCGCTCGGTGTCGTGGTAGACGGCTGTCCTGCCGGACTATCCCTGACCCCTGACGATATTCAGTTCTATCTGGACAGACGCAAACCCGGGCAGACCCGGATTGCCACTCCCCGAAAAGAAGCGGATGCCGTAGAGATTCTCTCAGGTATCTTCGAGGATCGTACTACGGGCACTCCGATCTCCATGCTGGTGCGCAATACATCACAGCACTCCGCTGACTACAGTGAGATCGCAAATTACTATCGCCCCGGACATGCCGACTATACATTTGACGCTAAATACGGATTCCGCGACTACCGTGGCGGCGGACGATCCTCTGGGCGTGAAACCATCGGGCGTGTTGCCGCCGGCGCGGTTGCCGCAAAACTTCTGGCGGAACTTGGTATAAACGTAACAGCATACACAGAGTCTATCGGTCCGGTTCATATCAATATGGATAAATTTGACCGGGACGCCATCTTCTCAACTCCTACCTGCATGCCTGACAGAGAGGCTTCGATTCAGGCGGAATCTTTTCTCGCCGGCTGCATGAGAAGTTATGACTCCGCCGGCGGTGTGATCGAATGTACCATAGACGGTGTTCCCGCCGGGCTCGGCGACCCCGTCTTCGAGAAGCTGGATGCAAACCTCTCCAAAGCAATAATGTCCATAGGCGCTGTCAAAGCCATAGAAATAGGTGCCGGGACTAATGTTGCTTCCCGCCATGGTTCCGAGAACAACGATTTCTTCTATATGGATGACGGCAATGTTGCCAAGCGCACCAATCATGCAGGCGGCATCTTAGGAGGCATCAGCGACGGATCCAGGATTTTTCTGCGTGCCTACGTGAAACCCACACCATCGATCTTCTCCCCGCAGGAAACAGTCAATAAGCAGGGTGAAAACATAGAAGTCTCCATTAAAGGGCGTCACGATCCTGTCATTGTTCCCCGTGCCGTAGTCGTCGTGGAAACGATGGCCGCACTCACGGTCGCGGATGCTCTGCTTATGAATGCAAGTGCAAAACTTACTAATTTAAAAAAGATATATGACAGGTAATCTCTGTCATATATCTTTTTTATATTATTCTAATATATGTACACGAGTTTGCGGAGATACGCAGTATCTCATAAGCAAATCTCGCACCCCTGCGAAGCTCAATTCATTAAATAACTGCTGATACAGTATAATGTCTGCCCGTTATAATCCACTCTCGACCAACCATACTCTTCATTGATACCCGTTCTGGTTACATACTCACCGTTATGTAATACCGCAACAACCGTTGCATCCGGATTGGTTACACTGGGAAGCGCCCGCAGATTAACTTCGATCTTTGCCGTCACCTGATCGCTTCGATCTGCAAATTTCGTCTTTAGTCCGTCGCCGCTTCCTGCGCCTTCCTGCGCGGGCGCCTGGTAGCCCAGATCTGTCGTCAGATAGCTGGATACTGCATAAACCGTCTGACCCTCGTAAGTGAGCCTCGACCAGCCGCTGTCACTGACACCGGTTCTTGTCGCCGTCTCCCCGTTTTTCAGTGTATGCACTATTGCGCTTTCCTCCCCCTGACTTGGAAGGTTGCGCAGGTTTGTGGAATCCTTAGCCGTTACCGTTTCATTTACTTCCGTAAAATTCATCAGCGCTTCCACATCTGCATGGGCTTCCTCGGGAGCCTCTGAGCTATGCGCTTCTGCCGTACCTTCATATCCGAAATATGCCACATTCACATCTACCGGTCTGGAAATTCCGGCAACCGTGCCACGATTCGTATATTGCCACATGGCATGAACACCGCCGTAGGATGACTTCTCCGTCTCCGGATAAGGCGCAGCCGGATACTGTGATACCCATATTCGATAGCTGCCCTCTATCCTCTCCGTATCCCATTTCGCGCTGCCTGAAAGCTCTCCCATGGCTGCATAGAACATCGGTGTATAACCCCTGTTATATATTTCCTGCAAAAAAGCAATGGCAATATCAGTACGCTGAGCATTTGTCAGGCCATACTGCGCACTGTCAGACCGTTCAAATCCTTCGCAGTCATATGCCACCGGATAAGTAATCTGATACCCGGCAATATAATCCGCCACCCAATCTGCCTCCTCCACAGCTTCCTCCACAGTAACCGCCGTGGAGAAGAAATATGCACCCAGTTTGATTCCGTTCTTCTGTGCCTCCTGCATATTATACTTTGCGTTCGTGTCGGCACAGATCTCTCTCGTGCCATCTGCGCGGTACCCTACCCGTACCATGGCAAAATCAATTCCCGAAGCTGCCGCCTGCGCCCAGTCTATAGTCCCCTGATACCTCGCCACGTCAATTCCGATGGTTACCTGATTCGTCTCGGCCACGCTGCCGGAAGATAACAGCGTCTTCACATCCACTTCTGTTCCCTGTTCGGTGCTCATGGCAGAGCCCTGCGGATCTTCGGATTCCTCATCCTCTGTCACATTTTCCTCCGAATCTTCCTCTTCCGGCCGAATATCATCTTCTATGATATTCTCCTCAGGCTTAAGATTCTCCTCCGGCTGTGATAACTCCGCCTCCTGTTCCGGCACCGTCTCTTCGGACAGTTGATCGATCCTTGCAACAGGTTTTTCTTTATTTCCGTAAGATAGTACAACCGCCGCCACGATACCGACAATAATTACAATAATCAGAAGCGTCACTGCAACCACAGGGATCACGATATTCCTGTCCGGGAGCTGCATATACCCGTCCTCGTCATCCTCAGTATAATCATCATACGCCTCATCCGATTCGTCATCCAAATCTATAAATTCATCGTCCCAATCTCCCAGCTTCTTCATAGCATTCTCCTCCGTTTGGAAGCCTATAGATCATTCCTCCCCGAAACAGCCTTGTTGCTCCGGGGAGGAATACAACGGTTCTTTAGAAATTATCCAACAGCTCCAGATAGAAATCGTTATAATCCTGTCTCTTCTCCTTCATAAACTGAATCGCTGTCTTCGGATGCTGATTTAATATACCTGTCAGAAGGTACGGCACATCATACCCCCACACCACACCGGACTCTCTGAGCGGAACAATATGCTTTTCTACAAATTTCAGTATCGAATTGATCCTGTACTTCGGATTTTTTAAGAATCCCAGAAGCAGTTCACTTGGACAGTTCCCGCACCCACGACCGAGACCGCTCACCGTAGCGTCCAGATAACTGACTCCCTTAATAATTGCCTCCGTAGTATTGGCAAACGCCAGCTGCTGATTGTTGTGGGCATGTATACCGACCTTTTTCCCATATTTGTCCGCCACATCCAGATATTTATCAGCCAGCCTTCTGATCTGCTCCGGGTAGAGAGAGCCGTAACTGTCCACCAGGTATATCGTTCCTACGCTGCTCTGGCAGAGAAGTTCCAAAGCCGCGTCGATATCTACGTCATTGGATTTGGATATCGCCATAATATTAACGGTCGTCTCATATCCTTTCTTCGTACAGTCTTCGATCATCTCAATCGCTGCAGGAATCGTATTAATGTAGGTAGCAACCCGCACCAGATCTACCGGGCTGTCTTTCTTGTTCAGAATATCCTTCTTGAAATCACATCGTCCCACATCAGCCATGATCGCGATCTTCATGTCTGTTTTGTTGTCTCCCACTACAGCCCGGATATCCTTGTCATCACAGAATTTCCATTTTCCAAACTTGTTCACATCGAACAGCTCCTTGGATGCCTTATATCCAAACTCCATATAATCCACACCCGCCTTGATATTCGCCTGGTATAAGTCTTTCACAAATTCATCATTGAAGAAGAAATCATTAACCAATCCTCCATCGCGCAATGTACAGTCTACCACCTTGATATCCGGTGCGTAGGACATAAGGGTTCTCTCTTTTGCCTTCCTTTCCATCTTATCTCTTCCTTTCTTTTTCTATTTTACAACAATTTT
>JAAUZY010000091.1 GCA_014804355.1 Lachnospiraceae bacterium | reverse complement strand
TGTCAGACTAACTGCAACATGCGGGCTTTTCAGAGTAAATGCAACAGGGTGTTGCATTTACCTTGAAAATTTCCGAATAAAAAAAATATATATGCATATGCTTAAATATGCTTGCATTTTATGCGAGCTTAGTATATGATGTAGCTAGAAGGCTGTAATCAGCGGTGGGTTGACACCTAAAATCTGAGACGTTATCCGGGCATAGGTGCCGGAAGTTGGCAGGCAACGGAAAAACCTGAGATGTTATCCGGACATAGGTGCCGGAAGTTGGCAGACAACGGAAAAATCAACCATAAAAAGGGAGTGTTGTAGCTGCGGCACAGACATTCCCTTTTCTTATATCGGATCGACAAATCACGTCTCCTATATAAAGTAACTCTTTAAAACATTTCTTAAACACAACTAAAGGACACATCTATGAACAAAAGAAAAGCAATACAAATCATGGCAAACGCCGCCTCTTTATATAATCGAAATCTGAACGATCAAAAAGTTCTCTTTCTCTATGGCTCAGCTTCTGAAATCAAAAAACAAATACGGATCGGAGACTGTTACGATCTGCCTTTAAAATGCTATGAAGTTGCATTTCACCGATATAATTTTCTACATTTGACAGGAGCAAAAACAAACCATTTCAATGTATCATCTGCTGTTTATTTTTACGAAAAATGCCTTAACCACCGCTTAACTGAAAGTGATTTCTATTTCGCAAAAGATGGTTCCACCGAACAAAAGCTGAGTATATTGGAGCGTATGATGAATATTAAGCAAAATGCAACCATGATCGGCAATTTCACCGACCATGGCGTAAAGCTTTTTACTGAAAAGGCCGTCGGAAATATATGCTGTTATTTCCAAAGGCTACAAAGAAGAAAAATATTCCATACTGGAAAAAGTAGATTCCGGTATCGATATAAAAAAATATTCTTTCTCAGAAGAAATCGAGAAAATGATAGCCCAGGAAAAATTATAGCATTCACCAATTTTGTAAACGTTAAGTTTTGTCCATAAAACATCGGTCGGCTTGCTACCTCGCCTTCACAAACGCCCTACGAATCAGCAACAGCGCCCCGACACTGATCACCGTGTACACGATTACCACCATTGCCACATACGAGAAGATAACATTTCCTATCGTATAGCTCACAAATGATCCCATCATTTCTTCCAGGTTACATGCCCTTACCGGGAAAAGGTAATTAATATGATTCCACAAACCGCTTTCCTTGCTCATGGGGAAAAATGCCGGTGCAATGATGATCGCCGCACCGATGACCAACGTTGCAAGCGAGGAACGCACCCCAGCGGAACTGAACAGCAGAACCAGTGCAAGCGCGATACCGATGAGCACAACAATCGCAAGGTTACAAAGGCATGCTTGCCCGACAGTAAGATTATACGGTATCACCGAGTTCCATAATTGAACCGGCAGATCAGCACCCGGCAGTCCCAGTACCAAAGCGATTGAGCCAACCGCAAGCAGCGCACCTCCCATCAGATATCCCACTACAAAAAGAACGGAAACCGCAATCTTAGACCAGATCATCCTGTCTTTTCCATATTTTGTCGTAAGTAGCAGAAACGCTGCGCCGGATTCATATTCGGCGGAAAAAACGGAACTCGTGCATATGACAACAACAAACAGCAGATATACGCCCACAAAAACTAGGTCCCAGATATAATTCATAACGCTCTGGTCTCCCCACTGGAACGGAATATTTGTCTTTCTCGCCTTTTCAACCCAATATGCTTTCTCCGATTCCGTATAGTTGCCATAAGAAAAATCACAGTTGAGATAATCTGTAATCTTCTCCATACGATGCTCATAAAATCTTGCGCCGTCCGTCAGATCAAGTTCTCCCAAAGCATTTTTATCTATTATGTTTTCCCTCATGTCCGTATAACTTTCTGCTGCGAAATAAAAGATTTCTCCCAACGGACGAATAACTTCCAAATATGCCTCATCGCTCTCTAAATCCATATCATGACTTTGTATCTCACTGATAAGTTCCGTCATATACTCCTCAGTGATCATATCCGTCTGTGCCTTAGCCCTTTCCTGTTCCATACGGATCGCCTCGATTCCCTCTATGTAACTGTCGGTCTTTTCATCATAGAAGCGCTCCTGCGTAACATAGTTAAACACACATATACCAATCAGAATATAGCCCAGCAGCATAGCAATCACATTCAGTCTGCGCTCAAATATTTTCTTCCATTCATATCGCATCATAACCTTGTCTCCCTCTCTTTAAAGTCAAATATTTCTGTTCACTTCGTTCCGGTAACAGTCAGATTTCTTCCTCTGAAAAATAGAACAGATAAAGCTTCTCCAGATTGAACCTCCCCGGTTCCTCATCCCCCGCCACTTCCAAGTAATGTTTTTTCAAATCCTCCAATGTTCCCTGTGCAATAAACTGCCCCTGCTTCATCAGGAAAATCCAGTCTGCGATCTCCTCTACATCCGACACAATATGGGTGGAGAGGATAACGATCCGCTCTTTACCCAATTCCGAGATCATATTGCGAAAACGTACCCTCTCCTTCGGGTCTAATCCCGCCGTAGGTTCATCCAGCACAAGAATCTTCGGATCGTTCAGCAATGCCTGCGCAATACCCAGCCTCTGCCGCATACCGCCGGAAAAGGTTTTGATCTTATGCCGCATTTCGTTTGCCAGTCCCACTTTCTGTAAAAGGAGTTGGCTCTGTTGCTTGGCATAACTTCGCTTCAAGCCTTTTAGGGACGCAATATATAACATAAACTCCATCGCTGTAAAATTAGGATAATATCCGAAATCCTGCGGCAGATATCCAAGCAGGTCCCGATACCTTCCCGCCATCTCTCCGATCTCCTCGCCGCCAAGCCGAATCTCACCGCTGCTGATTTCTGCAATGCCGCATATCATACGCATAAGAGTTGTTTTGCCTGCGCCGTTTGCACCGAGAAGTCCATATACACCTTCTTTTAAAGTGGTGCTCAGTCGGTCTACTGCAATCTTATTTTTATACTGTTTTGTCACCCGGTCTAATATCAGTTCCATATTTCAAGTCCTTTCCTTTTTCAAATTCTGATATTTCATGCTCTGCTTTCTCGCATTCTACTGTTACAAATCCCACTGTTTCCGTGTTTCCCTTTATTTCTACCGTGCCTACTGCTCAATCTTACTTCATATAATCCGCCCAATTCTTTCCGTTTTCTGTTTATCTCCTTACTCATATTGCACGATCTGCTCATAGCTGGACAGTTTTCCGTTCAGGCACACAAACTGCCGGATAACAAATACAACACCGGCTGCGCACACCATGCACCATGCCTTAAACCACTCCGGTTGATACCATCCTAAATATTTTGTATTCCCGACAATTACTAGGGCTGCCGTCATCACATAGATTCCCACCGCCGCGCTCTTTAGCAGTTCTCCCTGACAGTATTGCATCAGTTTGAGCAAAATTCCCGTTGTAATGACCATCGGCGTAAACCCATAGATCAAAAGCCTTCCCACATTTGATTCCAAACGCGAATGTAGACAGACAATACATATCACCGGCAGAATCGCGTGCACCACGCACAGGGACGACAGACGAATCATTACTGCGCTGCGCAGAGAATACTTCGTCGCGTACTCAATTTCCAGCATACTCCTGTGGTACACCTTCGTAACCTCTTCTACCGTAAGCAATATGAGAAGCGGTGTAAGAATCGAGACCGCCACCAGAATCCCATTTCCATCTGACTCCCCGAAAAAAAACGACACACCATACTGCATCATATAAAAGAAAAGCGCGATCCACACAGCCTGCCAGATCAGGCAGTATCTTCCAAGATAACCGATCTGTTCCCATATAAAATTCCACACGTTTCCTCTCGTGCCTGATACAGGGACAGCGTTCAAACCCTTCATTTGCGGAAGGCTTTTGCGCTCTTTAGCATGCTGCATTTCCATCTGCATAAGCTCCTGTATTCTGAGCTCTTTTCCCATCGGCACAATTTTCTCATATGCCGATGCATACTGTTTTAATCTTCTCTTAATCTCCCTTGCTTCCATGGACGCCTCCTTCCGTCTCAGATAAAAGTTCCAATCCTTTCTTCACCCTGTACTTAGCAAGCGAAAGACTGATTTTAAGGATCTCAGCAATATCCTTGTATCGCAGGTTCTGAAAGTACCGCAGTGTGACCGCCTCCCGAAACTCCTCCGGCAGACTCATGACCATCTGCCTGATCACTACCGTTTCCTCTATACCCTCCGCCGCTTCCGATTCCGGAAGTTCCTCCATATAAAGCGGCGTTTTCTTCTTGTAATAGTCGCGACATTTATTCTTTGCAATCGTATAGAGATAGTTCCTGGTCTTACCCATATGGCGGTACTCCTCATAGTGCTCGATGAAACTTACAAAAGTATCCTGACACAAATCCTCCGCCATGGCGCGGCTTGCTACATGATGGTAACAATACCGGAAGATCTCGTCGTAATACTTCCGTATAATTCTCTCAAGCACATGATCACCTCCCTCTATCCTGTATAACGAATAACATAATAAAAAAGTCAAAGTTTTTTATTTTATATCATGTCCCACACAACCCTGAATGTCTACCAAAAATATAGATTTCGATACTGTTTACGGAATATTAACACAGAATAGCACGTCTAACAAACCCTTGTATCGCTTAAACTTCTATGATAAACTTTGTATGGTAAAAATTGATTTTGACGAAATGTGTTTACACGATGTTTTAATGCAGAAACGAGGACGAGTATGAAAAAATTTAGTAATTCTATTAAGGGGATAGTATGCTTAGGCATATTACTTTTTTTTGGTACGGGAAGTTATGCTAAGGCGGCGGAGCTGCCGGAAGTGCAGGCTGAAAGTACCGTAGTCGATACAAGTCCGGATTATGTCATTTATGTGAACAGAGCTTTAAATTGCATTACGGTTAAGGAGTTGGACGAGGACGGCGAACTGACACCGGTCAAGGCGATCGTTTGTTCCTGCGGGCGGGAAGGTCACGAAACGCCGGAGGGCACATTTCGAACCTCTAATTATTATGAATGGCGTAAAATGGTAGATGGCACTTACGGCAGATACGTCGTTCGCTTTAACGGGAAGATTCTCTTTCATTCCGTACCCTATATCAAGGAGTCTCCAGACACTTTAGAGTGGGAAGAATATAATAAACTCGGACAGAGTGCGTCTTTAGGCTGCATCAGAATGTCTGTGGAAGATGCTAAGTGGATTTACGACAACTGCAAACCGAAAACTAAAGTAGTTGTGTATTCCGACTATGAGGAAGCCGGAGAACTCGGAAAGCCGACAGCAATTAAAATAGATAAAAATTCTGCCTATAGAATGTGGGACCCGACAGATACGGATATTAATAATCCATGGGAACCGGAACCGGAAGAATATCTCCCGTTTGAGGGAACCATAGATGAATTTGATTATAAGGCATATGCAGACAGATATCCGGATTTAAAAGATGTTTACGGCTATGATAAGGATGCCTTATATGAACATTATATTACTTTCGGAGTTGATGAAGAAAGAATTGCCGTTTCTTATTAGAAAGTCCTTCCCGCAGTGATCGTAAACAGTATATCATCAGCACAATTTCGGAAATCGGAGCAGTGACGTATGGTAATTACAAAAGGAAAAGAAAGAGTCTCTAAAGCGGATACGTATCTGAATTGTGCGGAAGTCTTTGCATATAGAAGTACGTGCTTAAAAAGAAAATACGGAGCTGTGATCGTAAAGGACGATGTCGTTATTTCTACAGGTTATAACGGCTCTCCCCGAGGGAAAGAAAATTGCTGTGATATCGGCAACGAGTGCCCCAGAATCAAACAGGGAATGCATCAAGGACAAGGTTATGAAATGTGCAGAGCCATTCATGCAGAAGCAAACGCCCTGATGAACTGTTCCAGAGAGCAAACCTTAGGCGCTGATCTGTATTTAACCGGAATAAATCCTTCGGATGCTTCTATCCATAAAGCGAAACCCTGTCCACTGTGTGCAAGAATGATTATACAGGCGGGTATCAGAACCGTGTATCTTCGGCAGGGAGACGGGATGGATAATTATATCGTTTTACCTGCTGATGAATTGGAATGGTGCTTATAGAGTATACAAATGGAAAATTGTTCCTATGTGTACATACAATAATCCGAAACCAGCTTCCGGTATATTTCCAGATCACATTCCTTAAAGACATTAAAAATAATCCGCTCAAAGAAATCTTCATGCGTTTTCACGAAATCGTTAACGGTAGCTAACGCTATTTTAGCTGCCTCTTCATTAGGAAAATGAAATTCCCCCGTCGAAATGCAGCAGAAGGCAACGGATCTGATTCCATGAGTGACGCAGCACTCCAGAACAGCCGCGTAACAGTTACGCAGGTCTTGACACAACGCCTCGGTCAGTTCTCCGTACACAATGGGACCTACTGTGTGAATGACATAATCGCAGGGCAGATTGTACGCCTTAGTCAGCGTCGCCGTACCGACGGGTTCTTCATATTCCCGACCATAGCGCATACGCTTCTCGCTTATGATATGATGACATTCGGCACGAAGCTGCATACCGGCTGCGCTGTGGATAGCATTGTCAATACACCTATGACAAGGCACAAAACACCCCAGCATCTGTGAATTGGCAGCATTCACGATCGCGCCGACTTTTAACCGGGTAATATCTCCCTGCCAGATCGATATGCGATCCATGTATGACGCTTCTATTCCTGCCCTGCCGATAGACTTTTCCCCGACAGCAGAACGAGAAGCCCCATACTGTTCCAAGACCGTAGGAATATCCGCTAAAGATACAATCCCCTTCTCCGCAAGCTCTTCCTGCAGATACTCATCCTGAATAGTCAAAAGCTCTGGCGCTGCTTCCCGGGGCATACGAATATTCATAAGAGAGCGGATAACATCTCTCTTCTCCTCCAAAGTATATCCCGTTGTATTAAGTTCACTGTATTCCGATGAATCTTCTTTTAACTTCTTCAGGAAAATATCCATTCTTTCTGTTCTATTCATTGATGACACCAGCCTTTCCGCAACTACCGTCTGATTACAATAAATCAAAAAAATCCAACTGTCCGTTTTTCCATGATTTTTGTTCCGCCTGTTTTATTACATCATTTTCAAATATCTCTCCGATCAGCAGCGGCGAGGAAACATGATGCAGTTTCATGTTTTTCACAACCGTCTCTCTGTCATAGTTGGCATAACAGTATAAGCAGCCATGCCCGCATGTATTATATGCTCCGATATCCGCGCCCAGCAGGCAGGAACATTCCGCTCGTGCCATTTTCTTTTGCGGTACATTCAGTTTACAGCCCAGCGATTTCTCCAACACGGCCTTGGACATACATCCGTCGGCATCCACGTTTTCCCGAACAAGACCTGCATTTTCACAGCATAAATGGATCTGCAAATGATTCTCTTTGGCGATTTCGGAAAATGCGGCAATTATCTGTTCCTGCTCCGTATTGGTGACGCTTCGTATTCCGCTGAAATTCCGCTTTGTTTTCTCATACAAATCAATAAAACTCACCACACACTGATCCGTATATCCCGATAGCGCTTTTGCCATCTGCTGAAACTGCTCTATGTGGTAGTCAACCGAGTATTGATCTGTAATAAAAATCGGATCGTACCGCCAGCTGGTCCGTTCCTTTCCGATCAGTTCAGAAAGTTTTTGAAAATATCCTATCACCGATTCCTTCGGCGGCACATGGGGTTCAATCTCTTTGTCATACGGGGTGATCGTCACAAACCAGAACGTATCAAATGCCGACAACAGCGAAATTCTGTCAAGCATGGGCAAAGGATTTTTGGTACAAAAAACGATAATATCTACGACCTCCGGATTCAACAGATATTTAGTTACCTGTGTCGGATAATAGGGGTTACGGGAAAGTACATAGCCTTCCTTGATCCGGTTGTAAAACCAGTCGCTGTAATAAGCCGGTATATCCGTCCTGCTGCCTGTATTCAGTATCATTTCAATTACCCTGACTTTCCCTTATCTATAAAAACCGAGATTTTGCAACCATCTCCAAACCCACAATCCGAAATCTACAGAACCATAATCAACGTTCCCACTCCGATTAAAATACATCCGATCAGAGATTTCGGTTTGAACTCTTCATGCAAAAATATAAATGCCAGCGCTAACGTAATAACTACGCTTAATTTGTC
>JAAUZY010000090.1 GCA_014804355.1 Lachnospiraceae bacterium | reverse complement strand
TTCTGTGTTCTGCATAGTTATAATCCTTTCAAATTTCGATTTTATTAAATATATGATACTATAAAAACATGAGCATTTCCAGTGTGCTGTCTGTATTAATGTTGATTCAAGCATTAAGGAGAATGAAAACAATGGAGAAAGTGAATAGTGAAGAAATCTTTGAAACCCTGCCCATACCAAAGGCGGTAAAGGAAATGGCTTTACCGACCATATTCAGCCAGATCATTATTCTGATCTACAATATGGCGGACACTTTTTATCTTGGAAGGACGAATAATCCTTATATGGTGGCGGGTGCTTCTCTGATTCTGCCGGTGTTCAATATTTGCCTGTCACTTGCAACTGCCGCTTGTTGCATATAATTATTCTGCGAAGAATCATGAAAGAATGAATCATATCATAAAATTCTCCATCAAGGTGGGAATCATTGTCAGCATAATCAGTATTGCACTATATGAAACTTTTGCAGGAAGCAAACCCTGCAGTTCCTGCTTTCGTATCTTATATCACATTTGCACAGTGTAATATTCTGTGCTATACTATGGTCGGAAAAAATATTATGTGCAAAAATGTGTGCGAAGGGAGAACGAATGAGAAAACAAACAATTATAGCCCTTTTTACGGCAATGATGATGATGACCGCTTGTGGCAATACAAAGGTGGAGCCTTCGGTCGATGAAAATGAAAGCATTACCACTTCATCAGAGACCGGAATTTCGAACGTTGATGAGTCAAATTATGGTGATGAGCAAGGTGATGTCGATGAGCAGAATGATAGTGATGTAGAGATTGATGTTGGGGAACAGGCCGGTGCAGATAAAGGAAATGATATGGATGAGAAGAGTCTTTCAGATGATGCGGCAAACGAAGATGTGCCGGATGTAAATGCGTTACAACAGTTGTATGCCAAGGCGTATGAATATGAATATATGGCATTGGGATATTATCAGGATCCTGATGACTCGACCTCGGTACGTGATGGTTATGTTCCTTTTGATGAGAACTATAGACAGGAAAGTACGGAGTATCTTAAAAGCGGCGCACATGGTGTCAGTATACACTTATATATGGTAAGGGCGAATAATGCTACGGATGCCAATGCAGAATGCAGCCGCATTTATAAAGAACAGCTGGAAGGGCGTGGAATTGATGCGGAGTTTTATGATGCTATGTCCTTTGATAATGATACGCTGGCGCTTGGTTTGTGCACTTATCAAAATGAAAAGGATGAATCCGTTACCGCCTTTTTATATAGCGATATACGCGATGACGGCTCCATGTACATGTGTGCGGAAATCGAATTGAACGAGGCTGAATTTGATGAGGAAACGCCCGCCTTGGTGAATGAAATAGATGATGCTTATGGTATGACATTTTCCACTATGTTCCAATAAAAGCCAGATAGAAAGAGGACAGCCTTTATCCCGTTCGGATATAGGCTGTCCTTTGCATACTTCAGGATATAGATGAAAATATCTGCACCGCTCTCTGTTCAAACACAGCAATAACTGTGGCGATCTCATGGTGATCGATAGTTTCCCGGTCGTCGGCATACAGGGCGATAAAAAGCTGCAGCAGGTGTGTCTTGGCGATACCGAAGAGCAGGTGCTTTGAAAAGCTGTAATCCTCATAGATGTCAAGGAAATCAGTCAGTAGATAATATTCGTAATACCGATTCAAAATCCTTTCCAGATCCGGCATTTTCCCATAAAGGGTTTCTTGCAGGGCGGCAAGTTTTCGGTCGGTTGCGCCGGGATTTTTTCTGCCTTGGCCGCCGAATATCCGGATATATTTTCGGCACAATTGATATAAAAGCGGCGATTTGGTGCGGAGTTTTGGGTGATAGAAGCCGTTAAAAAGCCAATTATCTATTTTTTCACAGGTTATCCGGTAATGCTCTGGGGATTCGTAGTCTTGTGGGCTGGGGCGAGGCGTTTTGAAGAGACAGGCATTCTGCGCATCCTGTCCGTAATGTAATATCGACATGCTGTCATAAGAGCTGCCGCTTTCTAACATCTGGATCAGTTCATCTCTTGATTTCAGCAGATAATCCAGAAATTCCCGTTCATCGTTTGTGGTGTTTACCTCGTAGCTGACATCGCCTTCTGTCACTGTAAACTCAAACGGTCTGTCTCCGGCGGCAGAGACCAGAAAAAGCCGTGCGGCCTCATGACATGACAGGTACAGCGTTTCTTCGCAGAAATAATCAAGGTTGTACAGCTGCCTTGGAAACTGGATACATACCATTGGCATGTAAGAGACACCATGTTTTTTCTGTATATTGCATAGATGATCCGTTCCCCAGAATGGACAGCCCCGGAAGGTGTTTCGAAAAGTGGCCATGTCCTGCTTTTTTACGGTAGAGCAGCGCAACAGAAGCCCCCAAATACCTTTTTCATTGTGGTATTTAGTGTACATATCAGGGTCAATGGGAATATCCCAGATGTTGCGGCAGCAGTTTGCCGGACAGTCTTTTGCGATGCATTTGAATTCATTTAGAATGGAAATCCGTTTTATCTCCATAGGTTTTGCTCCTTGATATAGCTGCTGTCTGCTTCGGAACTGCAGACAATTTTTTCTTTATTTTCATTGTCCGCTTTTCCAAATCATTGTGTATTCAACTTCTCCCGTGGCTTCATCGATTCCTTCTGAAAGCACCGAAAATCCCTCTCTAAGATAAAATGCAATAGCCCGATTATTTTTTCGGTATACACTTAATGACAGAGAATGGTATTTTGATTTTACATGGTCTAAAAGTTTCTTACCCACTCCAAGCGAACGATATTTTTTATCCACAAAAATTCCTGCAATATAATCGTCTACGATACCAATGAATCCTTGTATTTCCCCGTACATTTTATAGACGAAAACTTCTGCATCCAAAAGCTGGTCTTGCACTGTTTCATAATTTGATTCCCAATATGCTTGCGGGACAAAAGGATGTGCGTCCTTATTTCCATTCAACCATATTTGCATGACCTGATCAGTATCTGCTTTTGTTAAACCTGTGATATGTTGGGGCATATTGATATTTCTCCTTTTAAATGAAATTTATTTGCTTTACATATACCCGTCGCTGCCCATAAGTGCTGTAATTTCTTCAATTCCGTCTGTTTTCAATTCGCGAATTACAGAATTTATTGTATCCGATTTCGAGAATGTGTCAATGGTTGTTATTCACATTTCAATGCTTAAAAGAAAAAGATGGAAAATATAGTTGACAAGGCAAAAAAGATTGTGTACAATCAAATTAAATTTTACACAATGAAATAGTTCGCAATCTATAAGGAGGTAAGATATGAGCGTTTATGATTATTCTGTAAAGGCACAGGACGGCAGTGAAGTTTCTCTTGCAGATTATCAAGGTAGGGTTCTGTTAATTGTAAACACCGCAACAGAGTGTGGTTTTACGCCGCAATATGATAGTTTACAGGATCTCTTTGAAAAATACAGCGACGAGGGATTTGTCATTTTGGATTTTCCCTGTAACCAGTTTGGACATCAGGCGCCCGGAAGCGACGAAGAAATTGTGAGTTTTTGTGATTCTACTTATGGCATTACATTTCCGATTTTCTCTAAAATAGAAGTGAATGGCAGTAACGAGAGTCCTCTCTATGCATATCTGAAATCACAGAAAGGGTTTGCGGGATTTGATCCGGAACACCCTTTGACACCGATGCTTGAAAGTTTTTTGGAGAGATCAGATGCGGATTATGCGAAAAGCAGTGATATTAAATGGAACTTTACAAAATTTCTCATTGACAGGCAGGGGAATGTGATAGAACGTTTTGAGCCTACTACAGATTTATCGATAGTGGAAGAGCAGATCGTAAAGCTGTTAAGACCGAAGAATGTTATGGAATATACATATAAAACACAGGATACCTGCTCCAGTGAAATAAAACTCAATATTGATGGAAATGTGGTTACGAACATCTCTTTTACAGGGGGATGTAACGGAAACCTGAAAGCGATACCGCTTCTTGTAGATGGCTGGACGGTAGAAGAAATTGAGAAGAAGCTGTCAGGCGTAACCTGCGGACGCAGACCGACTTCTTGTGCAGACCAGCTTGCTAAGGCTTGCAGGGCGGCATATGAACAACAGAAAGAAGGGATGCAGGCGTGAAATACGACAGCTTAAAACTAGAAAATCAGTTATGCTTTCCGCTCTATGCCTGTTCCAAAGAAGTAATAAGAAGATATAAACCGTATCTTGACAAGCTTGACCTGACGTATACCCAGTATATTGCAATGATGGTAATGTGGGAGAAAAAAGAGGTAACTGTCAAGGAGCTTGGGAAATGCCTTTATCTGGATTCGGGTACGCTTACTCCGGTGCTGAAGAAACTGGAGGAAAAAAATTATGTGGTACGGAACCGCTCTAAAGTAGATGAACGGAATCTGATCGTTTCCATTACGCAGGAAGGCGAGGACTTGAAGGAACAGGCAGTTCAGATACCTGCGAGCCTAAGTGCCTGTGTCAATGTGGAACCGCAGGAGGCGCAGCAGCTTTACCAGCTTCTGTACAAGTTGCTTGATGGGCTGTCTTGATACCGGAAAGGAATATATGGAACGTAGGAAGAAAATTATTCGGGTCAGCGTGATTGGAAGCAGTAAATTGTGGAAAAGAAGGAGAAAAAGATTATGCAGGCAATTATGGAAACACTGTTTGATATTGTGTATTTAACTCTGGTGATTACTGTTGGAATCAGAATGATGATCAAAGGGGGCAAAGAAAAGCAATATTTTCTGTTTGGGGTGATGGCGGTCGTTCTCGGAACCGGCGACGCATTCCACCTTCTCCCACGCGCTTATGCATTATGCACGACCGGATTGGAAAACTACACTGCGGTGCTTGGTATTGGAAAGCTGGTTACTTCGGTCACTATGACGGTGTTCTATGTGCTGTTATATTATGTGTGGCGCATTCGTTACCATGTGCAGGGTGGAACCGGTTTGAGTGCCTGTGTCTGCCTGCTGGCTGCTGTAAGAATCGTTCTGTGCCTGTTTCCGCAAAATGAATGGACATCCGCAGATGCCCCATTGTCATGGGGGATATACAGGAATATTCCGTTTGTATTGCTTGGGGCGCTTATCATTATTCTCTTTTACAATAAGGCGCGCGAAACAAACGACAGGGCATTTCGGTTTATGTGGCTGGCGATTGTGTTAAGCTTCGGATTTTATATTCCGGTAGTGCTTTTTGCAGATGCAGTTCCTATGATTGGTATGCTTATGATACCAAAGACCTGCGCTTACGTGTGGGCAGTCCTAACTGGATATTATGATATGAAAAGAAATCTGCAGAAGATGGAGAAATAAGAACAATAAATGACGCAGGGTGTTATTCCAGATGCAATCATGCGACGCAGGATTCGGAACCGGTAAGCCAGCTTACCAGTGAAGAATGGCTCTCTATTCTGCGTGAGGAGTATTCGGAGATGGTCTTTGTATCTTTTCCGGGAGATGAG
>JAAUZY010000089.1 GCA_014804355.1 Lachnospiraceae bacterium | reverse complement strand
GTTTTTTAGTGGTACATAAATTAAGGAAATAAATAACATGTGAGCTTTATTGTAAAAAACAGAGTGTTATTTAAAGAAAGTAATAGGTTTTCAACAGATTTTTTAGTATAATAGAACTATTAAAATAATTCAGGAGAGAGCGATATGAAAAAAATATATAAGCGAATAATAAATCTGTTTCTGGTTGCCGCAGTTGCCATAGGAGGATTATTATCTGCTTCCATACCGGCAGATGCCGCGAATCCTGATACAATGGAAGTACATTTCATTGATGTCGGACAGGGAGATTCGACTTTAATCATTTGTGGAGAACATGCCATGCTGATCGATGCGGGAGATGATACAAAAGGTACTGCCATCCAGAATTATCTTCAAAAGCGTAAGATCAAGAAACTGGATTACCTGATTCTCACCCATCCTGATGCTGACCATATTGGCGGTGCACCGGTTATTATTACGAAATTTGATATTGATAAGGTATTTGTATCCAATTATGAAAAAGATACGAAAACCTATCAAAAACTGATACAGGCATTGGACGATAAGCGGCTCAAGTATACGACGCCGGGTGTCGGTTCACAGTACACTTTGGGAACAGCGTCCATCACTATACTTGCGCCTAACGACAAATATGATAATCCGAACGATGCGTCCATCGCTCTGATCGTAAAAAACGGAAGTAATAAATTCCTGTTCACCGGCGATGCAGGAGAGGATGCCGAGAAAGATATTCTGGGTAACAGAATCAGTATTACTGCGGATGTATATAAAGTAGGACATCACGGAAGTAAATATTCTACATCCAAAGATTTTTTCAAGGCTGTGCAACCGACTTATGCGGTGATAAGCTGCAGCGAGGACAATTCCTATGGGCATCCTCACGCTGAGACATTGAATACGCTCAGGAAAAATGGTGTAAAGGTATACAGAACTGACGAAGAGGGTACGATTATTGCTACAGCAGATGGCAAGAAGATTACCTTTAACGTACCGGCGTCAGAGACATGGAAAGCCGGAGAATCAACCCAAAATTCAACCACATCTGAGACATCACAATCAACGAAGAATAAAACGACAACAACACAGAAGGCAGATGATTCTGCTAAAGGGACAGGCGATTCAGCAGCGAATGAGCAGAATACTTCAAATGACACATCGGCTGCGGTGCAGGAGCCACAGAAGGATACTGCCCCTTCACAGCCTGTCGGAATTACGTATGTTTTGAATAAGAATACGCAGAAATTCCATAAGCCGGGCTGCAGCAGCGTAGATACAATCAAACCGAAGAACAGAGAGGATACAACGATGTCCAGAGATGAGGTAATTGCTGCAGGGTATGTTCCGTGTAAGAGATGTAATCCATAACCGGACACGCATGCCATATACTGTAATATCGCCATAAAAAATGGCTGTTTAGCCGAACAATACCCCCTTTCGTCAGAGCAACAAAATGCTCCGGCAAAAGGGGTATTTTAATTTTATAACATAATCTTATTACATAAAGGCTTTATCACATAAAGATTATCATATGAAAACAATGCGAAGATTTACAACCCAATCCGTTTTTGATACAATAATTTACATTGAGATGTGCGGATGAATAAAGGAGAAAAAATATACGTGAAAGGCATTTCCCTATGAATCGGAGGTCGAAGCGGCAGCATCCATGGAAACACTGCTTCATGGTAGAATGTGATGTTTTACAAAGAGGATGCGATTAGGATATGCCAGGTAGGTTATATATAACATGATGAAGAATATGATTTTATACAATAGCAATGATCTGGCAAAATTGGGCTGTAATGAGTGCAGCGGATGCAGTGAATGCTGTCGTGGCATGGGGCAGTCGATCGTGCTTGATCCATATGATATTTTTCAGTTAGAGAAAGTGACAGGTGCGAACTTTGCACAGCTTATGCAGGAAAAGATTGAACTGCATGTGGAAGACGGGCTTATTTTGCCGTCACTTAAGATGCAGAGCGGCACAGATGCCTGTGGGTTTTTGAATCAGGATGGCAGATGCCGCATTCATGACTACAGACCCGGGCTGTGCAGATTATTTCCGCTGGGCAGAAATTACGATGAGAATGGACTGAGGTATTTTCTGTTGGAGGATGCTTGTCGGATTCAGAACCGGACGAAGGTTAAGATTAAGAAATGGCTGGGGGTGGGTGCGCTTTCACAATATGAGAAATTTCTGGTTGCATGGCATGATCAGCGCAAAGAAATACAGGTGCAGATTATGGAACGGCAGTCGGATACCTATACTCAGGGTGTTAATGTTAAGATGTTGGAAATATTTTATCAGAAACCTTATGATATCAGGCAGGATTTCTATGTGCAGTTTGAGGAGCGTATGGGAGCGTTTCAGGTGTGTGGCTCTGGCTGAGTTTCGTGGCAATCGCTAAAATATATTGTGACAGCAGAGCAGATAAGGGATTTCGGAAATGCTTTTGGAATAATTGAGAAAGTTAATTCTGTTTTCAGCGAAATATGCGGAAATGCACTTAAGTGATAAAGTTTTACCTTAATGGTGTTAACTTGCAGGCTGATAGCAAGACATAGTTATGAAAATGAATCATGAATTATAAGACTTTGGAAATACTGGTTATATCGGTATATTATTCAAGAATGAAAGAAAGAGCAAGGATGGTGTTTATATGAAGACGACAAAGAAAATGAGATTAGTTACTCTGTGTATTGCAATAATTTTTGTCTGTAGCGCCTGCGGGGGCAAGAAAGAAGGCGGAGATCAGCTGGAGGGAAATCTGGGTGATATAATGTCTGGGCTTTATGAGAATGCGGATTTATCGGAAGACTTTAGGGAAGGCATGGCCAGCTTCGAGACTTATGAATTGACAGAAGATATTGAAATATCTATTTTAGGAACAGATGAGATTGAGTATACGGAAGGCGTTGTGTCCATGCCCAGGATGTCATCGGTTGCGTATCAGTGTGTACTGCTTCGGGTGGACGAGGATCAGGTTGATACGGTCAAACAGCAGTTGAAAGACAATGCAGATCTGAATAAGTGGGTATGTGTCAGCGCGGAAACTATGCTGATCGAGAGCAGAGGGAATGTGATTTTGTCTGTGATGGGAGAGAATGATACGGTGTATGCTATGAGTGAGGCGTTTCAGAAGTATTGAGAGTGGAATGGATAATTACAAGGCTAATGATGCTTATGGCATTCAGAGTAGATAAAGAATGAAATGATGGTTAAGTAATAGTTAGACAAAAAAGATAAGATTACAGAGAAAAGAGAAAGATTATGGCAGTATTTAATGAAGATACCAGAGTGAAAATTCCGGCTACGATTCAACTTCTTAGACTGGACTATAATTATCAGTCTCTTAAAGAAGATGATATTGACATTGATTTTAATACGAAAATCTTTGTTAATAGGTTCAAGCCTGCTCTTGAAGAGATTAACGGCAGAAAGTTTACTTATGATGAAATCAAGATCATTCTCACAGACATTCACAATGTACTTAAAAACAATGATTTAGGAAAAGAGTTCTATAACTGGCTTATTGCTCCCAAAGATAGAGTAAAACTTGTAGATTTTACGGATATTACAAAGAATGATTTTGCGGTAGTGGATGAGTTACCGTTTAGCGTAGTGGAGGGAACTGCGGAGGGCTCTTTCAGACCAGATATCAATATTTTGATCAATGGAATACCCTTGGCTTTTCTTGAAGTAAAGAAACCTAATAATGATGGCGGTATACAGAAAGAATTTGACAGAATGATAAATAAGAGATTAAAAAATCCAGACTACAGAAAATTTTTTAATCTTATTCAATTCGTTGCTTTTTCTAATAATATGGAGTACGAGGAAGACGATGATGCCGAGGATGTAAAAGCCGGTTCTTTTTATACGACACCCAACGGAAATAATACGACTTTTTCATTCTTTAGAGAAGATAATTTGCAGTATAATATAGAATATCCGTATAAAGATATTGACATGGATGTGGTCAAATTTGTGCTGAAAGACTGTGGTTATCGTCCGGAAGAAGCAGAAAGCCCGGAGTTTGCGGAAAACTTAAAGACAACAACGCCATGTAACAGTTTTGTGACTTCTGTATTTGATAAGGAAAGATTCTTATATTTCTTACAATATGGAATTATGTTTATAAATGAACAGATTCCGCAGAAACATATTATGAGATATCCCCAATTCTTTGCCACAAGAAAAATTATTGAAAGACTTGAATCCGGCGGTAAGGGCGGGATTATTTGGCATACACAAGGATCAGGAAAGACGGCGATTGCTGCCTTTTCCAATCGCGTGATTAAAGATTATTATGCAAGAAAAAATATCAGTACCCGATTCTTTTTCGTAGTGGACAGACTTGATCTGCTTACACAAGCAAGTATTGAATTTACCAACAGAGGACTAACAACGATCAATTGTGTGGATAAGCCGGCGTTTACAAGAGAACTGACTAAGCCTCTTTCGACAGATGCCAATAGTAAATCAATCGGTGAAATTTGTGTGGTTAATATTCAGAAATTTGAGGGGAAGATGCCAGAGGCAAAGAACGATTATCAGGCAAATGTACAACGGATTTTCTTTGTGGACGAAGCGCACAGAAGCTATTCCTCCACAGGAGAATTTTTTAAGAATCTTATGACTTGTGATCTGGATGCCGTTTATATTGCACTGACAGGCACACCGCTTCTTACGCGGAAAGAGCGTTCCAATCTGAAATTCGGTGATTATATTCATAAATATTTCTATGATAAATCAATTGCTGACGGTTATACGCTCAGGATTAAAAAAGAAAACATTGATACTGTGGCGAAATCTGAAATTAAGAAGAACTTGGAAATAGAAGATAACAGGCTGGAAGATAAAGATGTATATGAGTCGGATGCATATGTAAATGCATTGGGAGCGTTTATAGAGAAAGATTTTATGAATTTCCGATTGCAGAATTCTGATCCTACGATTGGAGGTATGGTCGTATGCAGAACGAATCCGCAGGCAAAGAAAGTGCATGAGTGGTTTAAGGCAAATTCTAAATTAAATACAGGACTTGTTATAACGGATAGCGATGATCCGAAGCAGAAAAAAATTAATCGAAATAATCAGCTTGATTTCAGGGATACAAATCAACCCGATATGCTGATTGTCAATTTCATGCTGACTACGGGTTATGATGTAAAAAGATTGAAGAAAATGTATCTTTTACGAGGTCCTCATGCACAGTCACTTTTACAAACGATTTCCAGAGTAAACAGACCTTATAAGTCGTCTAACGGAAAAGTATATAAGTATGGTTATATCGTGGATTTTGTAGATATAGAGCAGGAGTATGATAAAACAATCGAAGCATACATAAAAGAGTTAGAAGCAGATCTCAACGAAAACGGAGAGAACGAAGGCTCTCTTGCGGGACTTGTTATTGATAAAGAGGATATCAACAGAAGATATCACAAATATCTTGAAGAGTTGGAGGATATTATCGCAACGGATAATCTGGAAAGATTTTCAAAGCAGTTGACCTTTTACAATAAGGAGACTTTACTTAAAATCCGGAGACTTCTGAATGGCATAAAGGAGTGCCAGACCGAATTTATCCTTTCCAGGGCAATGGATTATGCTGCCCAGATAGATTCTGACAGAAACAAGAAACTCCTGAAGGCAACGCAGGACAGGATCGATTTCATAAATCTGTCCCAAAATACGGTTGATATGATGGATGTCATATCTAATAACGAGGTAGTGGAAATTCTATATGAATTTATAAAAGTAAAGGTTATCATTATGGATCTCGGACAGATTACACAGGATAATCCCAGGTTCCAAAGATTTTCCAAAGTTGTCAGGGAGATTCAGGATGAAATCAAAAAGAACAAGAATAAAGGCGATATTAAAATCAGGAAACTAGATGAGTTATTGCAGAAAATCTTTAATGATCTTTCCATCTCTGATTTAAATGATCTTGATTCCATCACGGATGAGCTGCTAGAAGCGCTTGAAAAAGCGAGGAACATTAATTATGAGAATGAAAGATTAGCCGATATTTACGGCGGTAACTATGCCTTTGTCAAAACATATCAGGATGCGATAGAAATGTATGCGGCGGATAAATCGGAGATAGAGCGTACATTAGTCATCATATATGAAATGGTAGAGGATATTCTGGACAAAGAAGTAGTCACGATTCAGGGCAGAAAGAATTTCGCAGATGCAATTAAATCGAGAGCGACTAAGATTCTTTTGAAAGAGAAATTATACGGAAAGATTAAAGGATTTTATACACAGCTTTTAAATGAGCTTTATACGAATATACAGTTGTTTCAGTAGATAAAATAACGGATTACAAATGCGCAGTATAAAGTGCTGCAACAGGAGGAAGTCATAAATGCCGGACATATTTTCATTAGAGAATAAAATTAAACAGATGATTGATGAGATGAAAGGACTGTGTCAAACCAATGGACTGGCGAATCAGGCAAGTGAGGAAGTTGTGATCACTTCCGTTTTTCTCTATAAGTTTCTGAACGATAAATTCATGGCAAATATGAAAGAATTTGCAAGTGAAATGGGGATGAGCACGGAAGAAGTGCTTGAGGATGAAGATACATTTGAGGGCTTTTATGACTCCTATCCGCAGGATGTAGCTTTTAAATATGAGGATACGATCGAGTGTCTGATCAATAAGGTCGGAAAAGATGATTTTTATAAGCTCTTTGATGATGCACTTGACAGGATTTCAAATTATCCGGAAAACGAAGAGTTTAGTATCGATACGGCAGATGGCGGGAGAAAACCGCTTTTCACCAGAGTGACAGAGAATGTAGAGGCAGCCAAGAGAAATAATTTTGCAAAAAATATATTCGGTATCATCAGTCAGGATAAGTTTGATTTTGGCGAGGCATTTAAAAACAATTTTGACTTTTACAGTGCGATCTTCGAGCATTTGATCAAAGACTATAATGTTGCCAGCGGAGTGTATGCTGAGTATTTTACACCGCAGGCTATTTCGGCAATCATCTCAAAAATTCTGGTTGAAATGTCGCCTGTTGAAGATAAGATTTATGACGTATATGATCCGTCGGCAGGATCCGGTTCACTGGTGCTGCATCTTGCGAATGCATTAGGGAAGGGGAGCTTCGGGGATAAAGCGCAGGTTTATACACAGGATATATCTGGAAAATCTTCCCGGTTTCTCAGAACAAATATGTTGCTGAACGGACTTACTAACAGTCTGGATAATATTATCGAGGGTGATACTTTGGAAACACCCGCGCACTATAATATACCTCATGATCCGAGTTCAGGCGTAAAGCAGTTTGATTTTATCACATCTAATCCACCGTTTAAGATGGATTTCTCATCTACCAGAAATGTCATTGAGCAGAAGTGGGAAGATTCGGAAGTGAGGGACGGAATCAAGAGATTTTTTGCGGGAGTGCCGAAGATACCAAATAAGAAAAAGGAATCTATGGGCGTTTATCTGTGTTTTATACAGCATATTCTTTGGAGCTTGAAGGATGATGGAAAGGCGGCGATCGTTGTCCCGACGGGATTCATCACAGCGCAGTCGGGGATTGAAAAGACTGTGCGACAGACAATTGTTGAAAAGCATTGGTTGAAAGGCGTGATTTCTATGCCTTCTAATATATTTGCGAATACGGGGACGAATGTATCGGTGCTTTTTATTGATAAGTCTAATCAGGACGGGAATATTATGCTGATCGATGCATCTAAACTCGGAGAGAAGAGGAAAGAAGGGAAGAATCAGAAGACGGTGCTTCGTCCGGAGGAAGTGAAGAAGATTGAGGATACTTTTATCAATCAGGTAGTGGTGGATGATTTTAGTGTGTCTGTGTCTTATGAGCAAATTGCGGAGAAAAATTATTCGCTTTCAGCAGGGCAGTATTTTGAGGTGAAGATTGAATATGTGGAGCTGTCGCAGGAGGCGTTTGTGAAGAGGATGCTGGCATATTCTACGAGGCTTGAAGAGCTGTTTGCAGAAGGGAAGGAGTTGGAAGAGGAGATTAAGGAGAGGTTGGGGGAGTTGAGGTATGAGTAAGATTATTACTACTACATTGGAAAAGGTATGTTCTCCAGAGAAAGGTGCAATTATTTCAGGTCCATTTGGATCAAATATTAGTAGCAAGTATTTTGTTAAAGAAGGAATTCCTGTAATTAGAGGTAACAATTTGAGTTTGTCTTTAGACAAATTTTATGATAGGGGGTTTGTATTTATTACAGAAGAAAAAGCCGATGAATTGAATTGTTATGCTGATAAATTAGATTTGATTTTTACTTCAGCAGGAACAATAGGTCAGGTTGGTTTAATACCTGAAACGTCATTATTTGAAAGATATGTAATTTCTAATAAACAAATTCGAGCAAGAGTTGATACATCTAAAATAGATATTTTATATGCGTACTATTGGTTTGCAAGCCCATGGATTCAAAAACTGTTATTATTGAGTAATAAAGGAAGTACGGTACCGCTTTTAACATTATTGGAAGTTAAAAATTTACCGATTTCTTATCCAGAGGATATTAAAGAGCAACATAAAATTGCGCTTGTACTGGAAGGAATAACTAATAAAATACAAAATAATTATAAAATAAATAGTGAACTCGAATCAATGGCAAAAACAATCTATGATTATTGGTTCTTACAGTTTGAATTTCCAAATGAAGAAGGAAAGCCGTACAAGTCATCTGGTGGAAAAATGGTTTGGAATGAAGAATTGAAGCAGGAGATACCAGAAGGGTGGCAAATAGGAAAATTAAACAGGTTTATTAAACTGGATAAAGGTGGTGATTGGGGTAAAGGGATAGAAGAAGTAAACTATACAAAAAAAGTTACATGTTTAAGAGGGGCTGATTTTCCCGCGATATGTGGAAATGCTAAATTAAATGCACCCGAAAGATATATTCACGAAAAAAATTCATTTAAGATATTAAATGATGGAGATTTAATAATAGAAATTTCAGGTGGAAGTCCAACACAGTCTACAGGAAGAGTTTGTTATATAAATAATAATACGTT
Organism: Lachnospiraceae bacterium; assembly: GCA_014804355.1. Classification (GTDB taxonomy): domain Bacteria; phylum Bacillota; class Clostridia; order Lachnospirales; family Lachnospiraceae; genus UBA3282. The sequence goes on along the minus strand of JAAUZY010000089.1, from coordinate 207 downwards.
GAAAAGATTTAAAAATGAAATTATCACATCTAATTTTTGCAAGGCTATATGTTTAGTAGATAAAGAGTATATGTATTGGTTTTATATTTTATGGTGTAAGCTATATGAAAACGGAGTATTTTTTAAATATGAGGGTAAGACAACAGGAATAAAAAATCTTTTATTTGAAATGCTTTGTGCAGATTATTTAATAGTAGTTCCGAATGT
>JAAUZY010000088.1 GCA_014804355.1 Lachnospiraceae bacterium | reverse complement strand
GTTAAGGTAGGGGTATCTCAACAATACAACATATATTTAAAAACTGCTATTTTTTTTAGATAATAGCAAAACTAATTGTACTTGGGGCTAGCCGTCGCGCTAGCGACTTGGTACAATAGATAATGCTAATAAATAGAACAGGATTTGAGGTGAATTCGCGATATGAAATACATCCGAGATAATTACTCAGTACAGTTGATTGAAACTGTTGGCAGATTGTGCTGAGGATAATTGAACTTGCTGACAGTCGCAACTGTACTGTTTTAATGGAAATATTGAGATTAGAAAAGGAGTACAGTTATGCGCTATATGAAAGAAATTTTAAAAAGTAACAGGAATTGGATTATTGTATATCTTGCAATCGGATTGTTCAATGCATTCACGGCAAATTATAAGGCAGACTATTTCCAAAAGATCGTAGACGGATTGACAGATCGGACAATAACAGTTTACGGACTTCTGTTTTATGGGGTTGTTCTTTGTGTAAATTACGGAATGAACTATTTGGATGAGTATCCGGCAGCGAAATTGGGAAATGAGATTTATCTGGATTTCAAATTGCTGGCGTTGCGGAAAATAGGCAGAATGGATTATTCCGAATACCGAAAACTGGGAACCGGCAAGTTGGTTCAACAGATTGAGAACGGTGCCAATGCGGGGAAAGGAGTGCTCTATGACTTTTGGTTCTGCGTTGTCAGAAACCTGCTTCCGACGGTATTGTTCAGCTTATATTTTATCCGGAGAATAGACAGAAGAATAACGTATTTTCTGATGGCAGGATATATCGTCGTGTTTATAGTGACCAATTTGCTGCTTAAGGGACTGTATCAGATCAAAGAAAAGATATTAACCAATGAAGAGGAACTCAATCATTTCCTTGTGCGTGGGTTCATGGAAATGCCTCTTTTTCGCATGAAACATCAATTCCCGAACGAGGTAAAGAAGGCAGCGGGCGCAAAGAGGATCATTGTATCGTCAAAAGTTAGAATGACAATGATCCATGAAGCATTTTTTACCATATTTGCGTTGCTGGTTGCCTGTCTGGATATTGGGATTTTAGTCTATGCGTGGAACAATAGACATCTGTCTGTCGGGTCTGTAGTCGCGCTGATCACATTGATTGATAATGCATATACCCCGATCGCAATCTTTAATGTCATCTATGTGCAGTACAAGTTGAACAAAACGGCATGGCTGCGGTTTACGGATTTGTTGGATTTAAAAGAAGATAAGCAGCTACAGGAAGGTGTTATTTTCGATAAATTTTCAAACGAGATTCGAGTGGAAGACTTATCATTTTCCTATGAAAAAGGTCCCGACGAAAATAAAAAAGTGCTGAATAATATCAACATTACGATTAAAAAAGGTGAGAAAGTAGCGTTTGTCGGAGAATCGGGATCCGGGAAATCCACTTTGGCAAAGTTATTGATCGGACTGCTTAAGTATGAGAAGGGTGACATCCTGTTTGATGATAAACCGTTAAAGAAGTTTTCCTTGGAATCGTTGTATGAAAAAGTATCTTACTTATCACAGGATGCGCCTGTTTTTGACGGCACAGTCAGAGAAAATCTGGTGTTTGACAGGGATGTTTCGGAGACCGATCTTCGAGTCGGGATTGAAAGTGTGCAATTGCTGCCACTTATTACATCATTGGAGAATGGAACAGAAACAAGAATTGGTGAAAAGGGGGCCTGCTTATCCGGCGGCGAGAAGCAGCGGTTAGCGTTGGCCAGACTGTGGTTTGAACATTCAGATCTTGTTGTATTGGATGAAGCGACATCGGCGCTGGATAATCTGACGGAAAGCATAGTCATCAAAAATGTGATAGAGCAGGTAAGCAATGCCACTGTGATTGCGATCGCGCATCGTTTGGCTTCCATCAGCGGATTTGATAAAATCTTTGTATTCCGGGACGGAAAGATTGTCGGCAACGGAACTTTTGAGGAATTATTGGCAAGTAACAGCTATTTCGGAGAATTGTACAGAAAAGAGAAAGCATTAACGTCGCTGCAGTGACACAACAATCAAGGACTATGGAAGCATGGTCCTTGAAATATTTTACGCATATAGCGAATTTATGAGAAATATCAAAAACCATTTGGAAATGCAGGGTAGGAGGATTATAATGTCACTTAAGGGAAAATCACAAACGCACATGCAACATATATAAGAAAATAAATCGAAAGATATAGGGTTGATTATGAAAGATATTATTAAAGATAGAATCGAAGAATTACTGTCAAAGGAATATTGTTGCAGTTTAAAAGACTTAAATGAAAAGGAAATCATATATTCTGCTAATTGTAAAGCAGTGAAACCTTATATTAAAATATTGGCATATAGAAATTGTGTCGTAGTCTGTACATCGAAGAATATACAATCTAAGGTGCGGCAACTCTTACAAGATAAAAATAGAGATGAAATTTTTGAAGTTCCATTGGTTTACGGTCAGACAATACATTATGTTCCAAATGCTGACGGTGCAGAAGATACATTAGTATCGCCGGATTATGAATATGATTCTCACATCTTCAGTAACACATATTGAGATCGCAAGAAGAAATCCGATGTCTTCTCTGGATAAAGTTACAGCGCAGGAATTAAAGAATATACCGTGTATCCTTGTATCATCAGAAGCGGAAAAAGAAACGGAAGCAGAATATTACCATACGATTGTCGGCTTGCAGGGAGAAAAGCTGTTTGCCGATAATATGGAAGAGGCAAGAACGCTTGTAATCAGCGGAAAAGGATTTATGCCAAGCGAGGGAACGCCCATAGAGGGCAGTCTTGGTACAAATATCGTGAGGATTCCGCTGTATCGTGGAGAAGAGCCAACGAAGCGGAAGTATTGTGCTTTTTGGAAAAAAGAAAATGTAAAAGAGATGTCGGAGGAATTTGCTGAGATTTTAAGGGGGAAGTTTGAAGTGTAAAAATTTTGGAATCGTCGCCGTAAAGCGACGATTTTATAAATTTAATCGAATAGATGTAACTGTTGACACTACATCAAAACCGTGCTATAGTGTTGTGGGTGAAGTAATAGTGATGGTTACAATAAAACCAAATAAGCGTATAAGCGGAGGAAATAGGAGGATGTTACTTATGAAAAAAAGAATGTGTATATTGTTGTCACTGCTGTTAGTGATTCTGGCGGCAGGCGGCTGCGGAAAAGAAGAAAAAAAAGAGGAGCCGCTGGTAGTGGCTATGGAGCTGGCTTATCCTCCGTTTGAGGGTAAAGATGAAGCAGGAGAGCCTACAGGAGTCAGCGTAGATCTGATGAAAGCCTTTGGCGAGTATATTGGCCGTGAGATTAAGATTGAAAATACGGCATGGGATGGACTGATTCCTTCTCTGCAGACCGGGACCGCCGATCTTGTGATTTCCTCTATGACAATCCGGCCTGACCGGGCGGAACAGGTAGATTTTTCTGATCCTTATGCCAATGCCCTGTTAGCCGTGTTGGTCAATAAAAATACAGATGCTTCATCTATAGAAGATCTGAATCAGGCAGGAATGAAGATGGCTGTAAAGTCGGGATCTACCGGACATCTCTATGCCGAAAGTAATCTACAGAACGCAGAGCTGATGGTATTACCGGATGAAAGCGCCTGTGTTACCGAGGTGGCACAGGGGCGCGCGGATGGTTTTATCTATGACCAGCTTACGATTTACCGGAATTGGCAGAAGAACTTAGATACCACTGAAGCAATATTTATTCCCTTTCAGGAGCCGGAAAAATGGGGGATTGCAGTTCAGAAGGGCAACAGTGAGCTGCTTGAGCAGGTGAATGCATTTTTGAAAGAATTCCGTGAGGAAGGCGGTTATGATAAGCTGGAAGAGACTTACCTTTCAGAAGAGAAAAAAGCGTTTGATGAATTAGGGTTTCAATGGTTTTTTGATTTGACCGATGATACGGATGGGGAAGAAGAATGAAGCTGAAAAGGAAGATGTTTTTTGTACAGGACGATGGAAAGACCGATCGGTTGGGAGCCTTGCTGAATTTCTGTCTGGTGATTGCTCTGTTTGTGATAGTTTTCTGGTTGTCTCTGGGAGCGATTAACGTTCGTTTGGAATTTGGTTTTTTGGGACAATTCCGGCTGCGTATCTGGGATGGATTCTGGATGACCATCGGCATTAGTGCAGGCAGTCTTGTTTTAAGTCTGCTGATCGGGATATTAAGTGCGGCAGGCTGTAGTTCATCTCTGTTGTTCTTACGATATTTTTGCAGCGTTTATGTAAAGTTTATCCGGGGGACACCCTTGATTATGCAGATATACTTGTTTTTCTATATTATAGGAACAGCATGGGGAGTAGAAAACCGTTTTGTTGCAGGAATAATTATACTATCCATCTTTGAGGGGGCTTACATTTCGGAGATTATCCGTGGAAGCCTTTTGTCTCTGGAAGAATCACAGTTGGAGGCGGCAAGGGCGGTGGGATTTACAAAACGTCAGACATTACGTTATGTAATTTTGCCGCAGCTTGTTACTCGCACCCTTCCTGCCCTTACAGGTCAGTTCGCCTCTATTATCAAGGATTCCTCATTACTTTCTATGATTGCGGTAATTGAACTGACTCAGACGATTCGGGAGATTACTGCTGTGAATTTTCGGATGTTTGAATGTTACCTGTTGTTGGGATTTTTGTATCTGTGCCTGACGCTGCCGATTTCCTTTGTCAGCAACCGGCTGGAAAGGAGATTTCAATATGAAAATTGAATTTCAGGGGCTGACGAAGCAGTATGACCAGAAGCATATTGTATTGAAGCCGATGAATTTTTCGGACGATATACATACGCTTGCCATTATCGGACCTTCCGGCGGTGGAAAGTCTACGCTGCTTCGGATATTGGGCGGTCTGCTCCTGCCTACAGCCGGACGCGTGGCTGTAGGGGGAGAAGAACTGCCGGCGGATGAAAGCGCCTTGCAGAAATACCGCCAGCGGTTGGGTTTTGTCTTCCAGCAGGGAGGGTTATTTCGACATCTCAGTGCGATTGAGAATATTGCTTTGCCGTTAGAGAAAGTCCATGGCTATACCAGACAGGAGGCCGGCAGGCGTGCAGAAGAACTTTTGGAACGCTTTGGTCTTGGTGAGGATGGAAGAAAAAAACCGGGCGCATTGTCTGGAGGACAACAGCAGCGGGTGGCAATTGCCCGGGCAGTGGCGGCAAAGCCCAAGCTTCTTTTGCTGGATGAGCCCACGAGTGCCTTGGATCCGGAGTACACCAATGAGGTGCTGGATGTCATTGATGAACTGAAAAATGAAGGTATGGATTTTGTGATCGTCACCCACGAGATGGGATTTGCCCGTCATGCCTGTGAAAAAGTGGCATTTCTCTGTGAAGGTTCGCTGCTGGAATATGGGGATAGTGCGTCACTGTTTGCACATCCCAAAACGCATCAGCTTGATCGGTTTTTAAGCAGACTATTGGAGTGGAATGCTTCAGAATAATGATACGCTGAGAAGGAGGCGGGCAGAATGCAGATTTCAAGCAGGTTTACAATCGCTATACATATGCTGGTTTGTATGGATGTATTTAAAGATGAATATAAGGTTACCAGTGAATTTATGGCTTCCAGCATCAATGCCAACCCGGTCATTATCCGAAAAATTTTGTCGCAGTTAAAGGATGCGGGGCTGATCGAGGTAAAACGGGGAACGGGTGGAGCAACTATTGCCAGACCTTTGGACGAGATCACATTTTTTGATGTATATCGGTCAGTAGATTGTATCGAGGAAAATACATTATTTCATTTCCACGAAAACCCGAACCCGGAGTGTCCGGTAGGAAAAAATATCCATCATGTGCTGGATGATAAGCTGCTCCGGATTCAGGAGGCAATGGAACGGGAATTGGAGTCAATAACACTGGCTGATGTGAAGTCAGATTTAGGAAAATATTTGGAAAAGGTAATCTGATTGTTGTAATATTCCCTTAAGTGTCAAGTCACAATCGAAATTCGATGTGTATCAGAAAAGAGGAATCTATGTAAGTTGCGGAGGAAAACTAATGCCGAATATAGAAATAATGTCAGCATACGATCGGCCTGAAGAAGTCAGCACCTTATTTTCAGAATATACAAATATGCTGATTGAAAAGGATCCTTCGGTTCAGCAATATCTTAATATTCAAAACTACGATGAAGAAATAAAACATCTGGAAGTAAAATATGGTGTACCGGACGGAAGGTTATATGTAGTCTATTATGAAGAAGAATTAGCAGGCTGTATAGGATTAAGAAAAATTGACAATCAAAATTGTGAAATGAAGCGTTTCTATGTAAGACCGCAATTCAGGGGGAAGAAGATAGGGAATCTGCTGATTGAAAAAATCATAGCGGATGCGAAAGATATTGGATATTCTTATATGTTACTGGATACGCTCCCTTTCTTACAAAGTGCAATCCATATGTATAAGAAGTGCGGATTCTATGAAATAGAAAGCTATAATGACAGTCCTATGGATACTTCTATATATATGAAACGCGACTTGTAACTTCCGAAATAATGCAACTAAAGCGGAGTATCGAGAAGGAATCAACGCGAAAGAACATTTGTAAAATTGGATTGAAAATTCTGACCAACTGTAAAATGAACGTATTATCAAAACTATGAGACTGTAAAAACTATACATAAGGTGATAAAGATATGATCGGATTAGGCACAATAATCAATACAATCGGTATTATAGCGGGCGGCATCGCCGGACATTTCTTCGGCAAATACTTATCTGACCGTCATCAGGATACGCTCAATATCACGTGCGGTGTAAGCGTACTGTTTATCGGTATCGCGGGTGCTATGGAAGGAATGATGAAGGTGGAAGGGGCATCCCTTTCGGGCGGCAGATCCATGTTTGTCGTGATCTGTCTGGCACTCGGCGCGTTGATCGGGGAATCTATCAATATCGAGGGATGGTTTGAGCGGTTCGGAGAGTGGCTTAAGATCAAGACTGGCAACGCGAAAGATAAAGATTTTGTGAATGGATTTGTGACAGCCTCACTTACGGTCTGTATCGGCGCTATGGCTATTGTGGGCGCGATACAGGATGGAATTTTGGGGGATTATTCTATCTTGGCGATTAAGACGATTCTCGACCTGATCATTATCATGGTGATGACCTGCTCCATGGGAAAAGGCTGTGTGTTCTCAGCGATTCCGGTGTTTGCGTTTGAAGGCAGTATTACACTGCTTTCAAGATTTATCAAACCGATCATGACGGAAACGGCGCTGGCGAATCTGTCTCTGATCGGTTCTATCTTGATCTTCTGTGTAGGATTAAATCTTGTCTGGGGTAAGAAAGTACGTGTGGCTAATCTGCTTCCAGCGATTGTAATTGCTGTGATTGTTGCCTTTACGCCGTGGAATTTCTAAGAGTCTGCGGAAACTAGAGGAATCGGTTAAGTTTCCGTAGGCTTCATTCTTCGCTCCATTTTCCCTATTACAACAAAATAACTGGTGATCAGGATCGCATCCGCTCCGAGCCATGCCATGATTTCCGCATAGAAGATACCGGTCTCGCCGATGATCATCGGCAGCAGAATGGCGGTAACGGCGCGCATGATAAACTCGGCAATGCCGGACATCATGGGCAGTACGGTATTCCCCATTCCCTGAATGGTGGAACGTGTCACATGCAGGATGTAGAGGATCGGCAGACAGATACTCATGACGGCGAGATAGTAGTAAGCAATCTGCAAAGTCTGCGTATATTCTTCCGGCGTACCTGAAATAAAACAGCTCAGTATGGCTTTGCCGCCAAGCAGCATAACAGCAGCAATTAAGGCGGAGGTAATCAGGGCGATCCAAACGGCAGCCCGGATACCTTTGCGGATACGGTCTGTCCTTCCGGCCCCGAGATTCTGTCCCGCATATGTGACCATGGCGTATCCGTAAGATGTGGCGGCCACTTCCAGCACACCGTAGAGCTTGTTGGTGGCAGTGAATCCGGCGATGAAGATAACACCGAAGCCGTTCACCACGAACTGCACGATCATGCCGCCGATGGAAATGATCGCGTTCTGGAAGGCCATCGGGAAACCGAGCATAAGCAGTTTGGACGGCAAGTGACCGCACAGACTGTAATCTGAAGAGGTCAGTGCCAGAATATCGATCTTGCGAATATGGTACAGGCAGTACAGGCTGGAAATCACTTGTGCAATCAGTGTGGCGATGGCAGCACCGCTGATGCCGAATCCCAGAACCGGTACGAATAAAATGTCCAGAGCGATATTTGTGATGGCAGCAACGATCATGGCGTACAGCGGAGTCTGACCGTCTCCCAGAGAGCGCAGGATAGTTGCCAGCAGATTATACGCCATCACAACGGGTATGCCCAGATACATGATCCGCAGATACAGAAGCGAGTTGTCGATAATCTCCGGAGGCGTCTGCAAAAGCATGAGTACGGGACGGGCGATCCACTGTCCCAGTCCAAGAAGTACGATGGAAGACAGTATGGAGAGCACGACGGAACAGCCCACTGTTTTCCGCAGATCCTCATATTTAGCGGCGCCGAATTCCTGGGCCATGAGGATGCCAAAACCCTGTGTGATTCCCTGAATAACGCCGAGCATAAGCCAGTTCATCCAGTCCGCGGCGCCGAGAGCCGCGAGAGCGCTTACACCCAGAACTTTGCCGACCACCATCGTGTCCACGACGGTATAGAGTTGTTGGAATACATTGCCGATCATGAGAGGCAGTGCAAATGTTAAGATGAGAGCTGACGGTTTACCATCAGTCATATTTTTCATACGTATTGCCATAACGCGGTGACCTCACTGATATATGTAAAAGTTTATCTTTCAAGTGATTAGGAATCCATATTATCAGATTAAGTGAGAGGATTCAAGCAAAACATTCTATAACGATAAAAACCACTTTATGTAGAATATCTATTGCATTTTTGCCATAGATATTGTATGATAAGTTTACATAATCATATTTACATAATATGGAATTTATGTAAAAAACAGAAAGTTGCAAAGAGACGCTGCGTAGAGGATAAACGTTTCAGACTGGAGGAAAATTATGAAAAAACAAATGATGGCGAAATTGTCTTTAATAGGCTATCTTGTGATCGGAACGCTGATGTTTCCCGGAAGCAAAATGACGGTGCATGCAGATGAGATCATGGCGACGGTGCAGGGCAAGGTTATGGCAGGTACGACGACAGACCTGTTGAAGCTTTCCACGAAAGAAGGAAATATGGAGATCAAGCTGGACGGCGGCACGGATGCCTCATCGTGTAAGGTTCTGCTTACGGGCAAGAGTATTAATGTTTCGGTTTCCCATGGCTCCGATGGTTATCTTCATGCGGTGAAGATAACAAGCGGCACACAGGACCCGGCAGTCACACTGGATTCTTCCACGAATGTCTATGTAACGGGAACGATAGGAACCAAATCTGATGATACGCTTCTGTATGTCAACACGGCACAGGGAGAGATGCAGATCAAATTAGATACGACCACGGACTTAAGCGGCTGTTCGGTTCTGGTTGCCGCTCATGAATATTGCATATACTGTTCCAGGGGTTCTGACAGTTACATGCATGCGCTCAGCATATCCGATGCGTCCGCGGTCACGGGGCAGGGGAATACAGCCTCAGCCGCGCAGGCTACGGTGGATATGTCCCTTACACCGACTCCGGTAACGGTGGTGAGTGCCGAGACCACTACAGTGACGGGAACGGTGGGTAAGAATACGAAGGAAGATCTGCTGTGTTTATCGACGAGCAACGGAGAAATGCAGATCGTGATAGATAAGAATACAGATACCAGAAACGGCATGTTTCTTATGCCGGATGCGAAACTGACGGTTTCTGTATACAGAGGCACGGATTCCAATATGCATGCGGCGGTGATCGTAGGATCAAAGAATACTACCCAGCCGCCGGAAGTCGATACCGCTTCTCCGGCTACCGTGAGCGGAACCGTGGACAGTCGGTCGAATGAGAACATATTATATCTGAAGACTTCGGCAGGCGATATGGAACTGAAACTGGATACGGTGCGGAGCATCACGGGCTGCAAAGCTTTCACTAAGGATAAGAAGATCACGGTGACCTGTGTGCGCGGTTCAGATGCCTATATGCACGTACTTGATATTACGGTTTCTGCCTGACATAGTAAAATATATACTGCTGCATGATCCCGGCGGCGCTGCCATAACGGATAAACGGATTGTGTCCGTCATAGACACCGTCGATCACCTTCCTGATCCAAGTATCAACGGGAACAAGTGCGGTGCGGTTATAGGCGAACAGGGCAACACAGTTTGCGACCTTGTCGCCGACGCCGTGTACGGTTTTTAACATATCGAAGAGCTGTATGTTATCACAGGCATACAGGGCATTCAGATCCAGCAGTCCGGAAGTTACCCGCCGGATGGCATCCAGAATATAGGGAGTGCGATAGCCTAATTTACACAGGTCCAGTTCGTGGGGCGTGGCCGGTGCCATTTGCTCCGCTGTGGGAAAGAGATATACGGTTTCATATGGTGTTTCGACAGGAACACCATATTTTTCTGCAATTTTTTCTACGGATGACCGGATGGCGGGAATGGTTTTCTGCTGGGAAATGATGAAGGTGATCAACGTTTCCCAAGGGTCCTGCCGTAAAATGCGAAGTCCTGTTCCGTAATCTATGGCTGTTTTCATATAAGAGTCGCTGCTGTCGATCTGAGAGCGAAGCAGTGCGTAATCCCGATCCAAGTCAAAGTACGGAAGCCATATTTCCTGCCAACTCTCGGCGGTACAGTCAACGTCATAGCTGTGGTGGGAGAGCGGGGTAATATAGAGAATATTACTTCCGGTGATGAAGCGGTAAATGCCGCCGTCCAGATATTTTGCACGGAAACATTGTCCGCTGTCTATGATTTTAGAAAGATCAAAGTCGTCGGTAATTTCAATCTGCATGATGTTATCCTTTGTATGTTTCTAACTGAAATATTATATATAAGCCAGTGTACCATATAAACCGAATGAGAGGTAGCGGAAATATATGTATCTGTCCGGCGTTGGTCTGTATGCTATGGTTACACCTGTTTGCGCCTTTTTGCGGCGGAGAAGGTTTAGGTAGTAATATATGCCGGAATATGATATGTTGTAAAAAGGTAACTGTTCAGAAGGGCTTACGCGAGGTATTTTTGGTGATGAACAGGGATATGGACAGTTACGTAAAAAGAGTATTTTGATTTAATAGGTGAGGAAGATATGAAAACAGACGGTCAACAGGTTTCTAATCAGATCACGGAAGGAGTGATCTGGAAACAGCTTTTATTTTTCTTTTTTCCGATTCTGTTCGGAACCTTTTTTCAGCAACTATACAATACCACGGATGCGGTGATCGTAGGGCAATTTGTGGGAAAAGAGGCGCTGGCGGCAGTGGGCGGACCGGCGGCTACGCTGATCAATCTGCTGATCGGATTTTTTACCGGGCTTTCTTCCGGTGCCACCGTTATTATTTCCCAGTATTACGGCGCGAAGAAACAGGATGATGTGAAGAATACGGTACATACGGCCATAGCGCTTTCCATTGCGGGTGGCGCCATTATTATGCTGTTAGGGCTTCTTTTTTCAGGGGCGGCACTGAGGGCAATGAATACGCCGGAGGAGGTTCTTTCATTATCTGTTGTATATATGCGGGTCTATTTTCTGGGTGTTATTCCGTCTCTCATATACAATATGGGGTCGGGCATTTTAAGGGCGGTGGGAGATTCCAGACGTCCCCTTTACTTTTTGATTCTTTCCTGCATTACGAATATTATATTGGATATTCTTTTCGTGCGGGTGTTAAAAATGGGGGTATTGGGCGTGGCGGCGGCTACCGCACTGTCTCAGGTGTTTAGCGCGCTCATGGTGATAATAACCCTGATGAGGACGGAGGATTCTTATAGATTATATGTGAAAGAGATCCGGTTTTCGCCGTTCCTTCTGCATAAGATTATAAGGATCGGCCTGCCGGCAGGAATCCAATCTACGATGTATTCGGCCTCCAATCTGATTATCCAGTCGAGCATCAATTCTTTTGGTACAGATACGATCGCAGCATGGACGGCGTATGGTAAAATCGACGGTATTTTCTGGATGATCATGGGAGCGTACGGCGTGTCGATCACCACTTTTGCGGGACAGAACTTCGGAGCGGGTAAATATGACCGAATCAAGAAAAGCGTGCGTATCTGCCTGGGGATGGCGGCGTTTACGAGTGTGCTGCTGAGCACTATTGTGCTGACGGGAGGACGCATTTTCTTCCGGCTGTTTACGGATGATCCGGGTGTTGTCTCTATCGGACTGGGGATGATGCGGGTGATTTCACCCAGCTACGTGACCTATATCTGTATTGAGATATTAGGCGGTACGGCAAGAGGATGCGGCGATGCCATTCCCCCGATGCTGATGACCTGTGTCGGTATCTGCGGGCTGCGTGTGGTATGGATTCTGACGGCAGTTCCTATGCGGCCGGAGATGTCCACGGTGGCATTCAGCTATCCCTTGACATGGACGGCGACATCCCTCCTATTTATCATTTATTATCTGAGAGGGAACTGGCTGAAACGGTGTCGTGGAGTGACATAATAGGGGTGTGTGAAAAGCAGTGATGTGGGAAGTCAATATTACTCGAACTAAAAGTGCGGGTAACCGCAAAAAAAGTTTGGTTTTTGGTTTATCTGCTCCTGTCCGGACGGCAAAAAGATATCTATTAAGGTGTACCGATTAGAGGAAGTCGAACCCCCTTAGCCTCGTTTTGGGGCTCTAAGGGGTTCGATGCTTCTATGAAAGTTCAGGAATTCTTCAACTCAATGGGAATCTCATATAACACTTCATAACTGTCGTCAATGATTGCGCCATAGGGGTCTGTTTCCATGTTGCTGCGGATTACTTTCAGGGTCAGCTGTGTGCCCACCTTTTCCGGCTTGATGAACCAGTATCCGTATATGTCATCGTCCCTGTTCGGATAGGCGGTATAATCATTGCCCAGCTCATCAGACAGGACGAACCGATAATCATCCTCGTTGTGCCCGATGGTACTGCAGTCGATGAACAGTGTCACATAAAGGGCGGATTCCTCAATTCGCTCCAACGAGATTTTGTGCTCATCGAATGAATAAGTTTTGCCGATGTCCCAGCTCCTGTCCGTAAAGCAGGATGTGGGGGTAAAGGTGCTGGTAAAGCCTTCTCCGCCCTGTTCATAGAGCAACTGGACAGTCAGTTCTTTTCCCATTAGGTCCTGACCCTCCACATCGTTTAGGTCAATGCAGTATAGGTAGGTCGCTTTCGTGTCATCTATATCATAACTCTCCACATAGAGTCCTTCCATGTATTCTGACTGACAGAGTACCGTGTTGCCTTCTTTAATGTAGAAAAACCATGGCAGGAAATAGGAGTGGAAAGAGCCGTCTCTGGCCTCTTCCAGACTGCTCCAGTCAAAGGTGTAGTGCAGCAGGATACGGTGGTCCTCCACTACTGCGTTGTGCAGCGTACCGACTACTCCGTTGCATTCCTGCGTGTCATCTATGCTGACAGCATAGACGGATTCAATATCGTCAAAATTCTGTATGACGATGTGGTTTGCATTTGCCCGATTGGCAAGGAAGTGGCCGATTACCGGGGCGGCAGCGAGACTGATCGTGCCGAGGAGAAGTACCATGGCTGCAGCCAGTGCGACGCTGAAACGCATTCTTGTTCGTCGGGATTTATGTGTGTTGGTTTGTGCGTCGATATATTCCTGTATGTACTCTTCGTCCACACTTCCCATGATATTCAGCAACTGTTCGTTTATTTTATCACTCATATGAAAATTCCCCTTTCCGTCAGATGGTTTTTCAGCTTCTTCCGCATTCTGGAGAGGCGGATATTTATCGTATTTTTTGTCACACGGTGGCTTTCCGCCAGTGATTCTATGGATTCAAGAGCAAAGTAGCGGCCCATGAAGAGGATTCGGTCCTCGGCGGACAGTACGGCGAGGAAACCGTTTATGGCCTGTCGCAGTTCGTCGGCGTCTTCATCAAATGCGGTGCCTCCGGGAATGCAGTCCTCCAGTTCATCCAGAGCGACGAAATAGACACCTCCGCCCCGTTTACTGGCTGTCAGGCGGCGGAGACGGTCTATGGATCGCCGTCTGGTCAGCATGACGGCATAGGAAGCAATTGATGCGGGACGTTTTGGGGGAACGGTGTTCCAGATGTCCAGCAGGGTATCATTGACGCATTCCTCGGCATCCTGCGCCGTGGGAAGGATTCGCCCTGCAAAATTTTTCAGCAGTCTGCCATACTGGCGCAGGATCTCATCCAAAGCGGATTCCCTGCGTTGCCAGAGCAAAGTAATGATTTCGGTATCTTTCATAAGCTTTTCCTTTCGTTCTTCTTTCATAAGCATATCATTATTTCATGTTCTCATCCAGATAGAGCGGGGTCGGTTCCGGATGAACTTTGCAGTTCCTTACGTTTGCTTTTTTTCGTTTCATAGAAATCCTCCATTCCTTGTGTAGCATCATAATCTGCATTCTATCTATTAAATCGCAGAGAGAGGAAAAAACTTTCAGGGTTTGAATTTTATTTATTTTAGATGTAACAATGTAGTCATAAAAATTTTGTTGCAAAAGCGATTGTAAAACCGTACAATATAGATAGGAAAGTATGAGAAAGGCAAAAAGAGCCATACTAACAAAGGAGGTGTTTCTTATGGCAACTTCAAGCATCACGAAAAATTTCGTCATTTCCGGGAAGGAACAGGTAGAGATGTTTGTCAATGCGATTGAAGAATCTGCCAAAAACCGTCCTGTCCGTAATCCCGTAGCTGTTAAGTTTATAAAAGGTGAAGAGGAATTGCGGGAATTAATGAGATTTAGGGAAATGAAGGAAAAGGAGAGAATGAATGCTGATAAGTGATAAATTTTATGCAGTCAACATTCGTGAGTATCTTGCATTAGGAGATGATCTAGAAGCCGGAGAGCCAGCGCTGACCAGACTGCTCTCCGGATTTTCATGCCCGAAAAATCCGGATGTTGAACGGTTTTTGAAAAAAAGTGCCATAGAGTTTACAAAAAAGAACCAGTCTGTTACATATGTTGTGATTTCGGTAAAAGATGGCGGCTTGCTTGGTTATTTTACCCTTGCATTAAAGCCATTGACAGTCAAGGGCGGAATGGTAAGCAATACCACGAAAAAAAAGCTGCTTCGTGTCAGTGAATTAGACGAAAAGTCAGACACTTACACTATGGCGGCTTATCTGATTGCACAGCTCGGAAAAAATTATGCAGATGGCAGGGACAAGGAAATTGCAGGAGAAGAAATGATAGAGCTTGCATGGATGGTTATTGAGGAAGCACAGTATATGTTCGGTGGCATGGTAACGTTTCTGGAAGCGGAAAATGAGGAAAAGCTGTTATCCTTTTATCAGAACAACCGTTTTTCACAGTTTGACACTAGACAGACTGCATTAGGCACTGATGAATCGCATGAACTGGTACAGTTATTACGTTTGATTTAGCGGTTATGATTCTGCAATAATTGATATGTGGCTATAAAAGGTCGAGGAAGGCTTGTTAAGTACCTTTCCCGGTCTTTTATCTGTCTTTCGGGGAAAAATCTGTAAGTCTGGATAAAGTGAATGATATTTAGAGGGGGGTAATGTTACAGTTAAATTATTGGAGGTCAATTATTGGACATAAATAAGCATTAAAAAATAAAAAGAAAAATGTCTCTTTTTATTAATTATAAACGTTCATTATATAGAGGTGCATAGTACGATGAACATAATTAAACGGATTGCCAAGGGCGAAAATAAGGCATTGGAGGAACTGTTTCTTTTATATAAAGAAAAGGTATTTCGTATGGCTTTGGCTATTTTAGGGGACCAATTTCTCGCAGAAGATGTAGTACAGGAAACATTTTTAAAAGTGCAGCAAAATGCAAAATCCTACCAATTCAGAAACAGTGAGCGAGAATGGATTATGACAATAGCACATAATATTGCCATTGATATACTAAGGAAGAGAAAAAAGGAAATAGTTCAGGAAGAAATAATAAGTTACAGGGAAATGTCTGATGCTGTAACAGATTGTGATAATGATATAGGATTTTTGCAGCTTATTGAACCGCTGAATGAACCGGATAGGCAGATTGTAAGCTTACATTTGATAAGCGGGTTGAAGCACCGTGAAATTGCTCATATTCTAAACATGAGTGTCAGTGCTGTTAAAAAAAGATATGAAAGAGCAATTAAAAGGATAGCGCATGAAATGGAGGAGCATTCATGAAAAAAACAGAAAAATATTTAAAGAAGTTAATTGATGAAATGCCCGAATATTATGGAGATATTCATTTTTCGGTGGATAGTGATTGCATTGATCCGGTGAAAAAAAGAGGTAACAGATTTCAGATAAAATATAGCTTTGCAGCTGTCTGTGTCCTGATTCTTTTAATTTCTGTGCCGGTGGCAGCAAAGCTGCCCTTTGTTACAGAGCGCATGCAGGCTATGCCGCAGGAAGAAGTAAAGGATCTGGCTGATATGTATAATGCGTTACATATACCGGCGGATTTGTTTTCCAGACCATTTTCGGAGGAAGAAAGAGTGCGTATGAAATCCATAAGGGAAGAATATAAAAATGGTGTTTTCCCGGATGAAGATATCCTTATAGTGTCGGGAAATGAACAGACAGATGTGGATTTTTATTATAATCGTGGTACAGGAATGTTTTTCCTGCCGGATTCCAGAGAGTTGACGGACGAAGAGTTAAGACAGTACATTGATTTTTCTTACAAAGTGGATTACAGTCTTCAGACACAGTATGCGCTGGAAAATCATGCATCAGAAGAAAATGAAAATAATTATGATATTACCGATTTGGAAGTACCTGAAGAACATAAAGAATTCATTCAGGCATGCCTGATGGTACTGGGGATCAATGATTCGGAGCTGGTCAATTTGCATATAGAGAAAGTGCATGACGAAGAAAGTATTAGTTATAGCTATCAGACTGATACCAAAATACTAAGCTTTTCTATTACGCGCGGTGACTTTCGGATGGAGGAATATGAGTCAGAGGAAATTGAAACGGAAGAAGGCACGGACTTCATGAAACCGATTGATGAGACACAGAATTATAAATCTGCAAGAAAGGCTTTGGATATGATGTGCGGCGATGAATGGACTGATGCTTCGGCATGGTACTACTGTCTGTCTATTTCTGAAGGATATCTTCAAAATGATAAATATGCTTATATATTTGTAGATGATAAGGGAAAAGATTTGTGGTTCAGCTATCGATATGGAGAAACATACCCTTGTAGGATTTGGATTTCTTCGTTTGAGCGATTTACAGATAACCTGGAAAGGGCCAGGGAACATGGATTACATGAAAGCTTATATGAACGCTTAGGCGTTGAAATTGAAGATCATTTGATTGAGTTAGACATAGAAACAGGGAAAATATTGGTTGCAAAAATTCTTTCTTCCATTTAGAAATTGTTTGTCGCACCATGTTCAGCTTGACAGCAAGCCTGTTATGCGGATGCCGCCGTGAATAAAAAGAGAGCGGCACCGCGAAAGTGCCACCCCATCTTTGGTACTGCTTTTTTATTCTTCATCCTCGGTATCCTCAACATATTCAAGTATATCCCCCGGCTGGCACTTCAAAGCCTTGCAGATCGCGTCTAACGTACTGAACCGAACCGCTCTTACTTTTCCTGTTTTCAGGTAAGAGAGATTGACATTCGATATTCCAACACGCACCGCCAAATCATTCAGCCGCATTTTTCTGTCCGCCAACACCCTGTCAAGTCGTATAATAATCATAATGTATGATCCACCTCGTCCTGCAAATGCACTCCGTAATGAATGATGTATGCAGCCACAATAAAAGCGATACTGGGAAGAAGCACAATTTAAAATATATCAATAATAATTTAATGATAAACATTAAATCCTATGTTTGAATGTTACTTTTCACAGGACAGCCGGTAATGTAGAACAGGTAAAAAAGTAGATAATTACCTGTCAAGTACCTTCCCCCGGGTTTTTATCTGTCTTTCGGGGAAAAAATCTGTAAGTCGGGAATATCATCTATATCTGGCGAGCAAAAGTTTCCAATATATTGTATAATTATAAAATGCATATTTCGATTCGAAGGGAGATATAAGGAACAAAATGCAAAATGTAATATTTCTACCCTTTGCAATTGTGTTATTTTCATATTTCGCATGATGTTTAAACGTGCCGTATTTTATCATGCCGGAAGGAAAGAATGGATCACCGATAAGGCATTGGAGTATACAAAGCAGATCGGGAGCATCTGAAAGCCCCCTTGTGCAGGAGGAATATTCTGATAATCCTATGCTGAACATTCTCCTTGCGGACAGGAAGCAGACGGCGGAGAGCATTGGTCTCCGGTTCGTGGTAAAGGTGGAAAGCACAGGGCTTGGGTTCATAGAGCCGGTGGACGTGACGACGCTCTTTGGAAACCTTTTGAAAAATGCAATGCAGGCTGTCTTAATGTGCAGCGGTGCGTGGAGAAATATGGGGCAGCGTCCTCTATAAAAATGGGAACGGGAAATTTTACAGTGATGTGATTCTGAACAGGTAAATGGGATATTACAAACCGCTAGGACGTTTTAGGATAATTTAGAGCCGATTTTGGGAAAAACAGGAGGGAGTTAGTTATGTTTTTGGGATATATAGTTATGGCTTTTCCTATCATAGCAATTATAAGTTTATTTATTATTTGCCCTATACTTTTATATGATAAACATAATAAATGTAAACATTCTGCAATTCGTTACATAGTTTTATTTGTATTTATCGGATACTGCCTATCTTTAACGTATTTAACAGTTCTGTGGTATTATCCGAATATTACCATTCACCCCCAATACCGATTCTATAACATCCAGCCCTTTATTTGGATTAGTGAAACCTATGAAATGGGGTTTAGAAGAATGATACAACAACTTGTTCTAAATATTGGGATGTATATCCCATATGGAATATTGTTACCCATGATTTTTAAAAAGTTAAGGAAGATATCTGCTCACTTTGTCGTAGTGTTTTTGACTACATTGTCAATAGAAATAGTACAATTTATTATTGGTCGTAGCGCAGATATTGATGATGTTATAATGAATTTTCTTGGAGGATTATTAGGATACCTGCTTTATAGGATGTTCAATCATATTTTACAAAATAAACAATGGTGGAAGGAAGCTATAAATAGTAATGATGAATAGAGGTTAAGGTATTTGTCTATGAAACATGTATAAAAAAACGAGTTTTAACAATTGGGAGGGTCTGGGAATGGGTATCAACGGAATAGGAGCAGATTATTATCAAGCAGGATATTCGAACAATAAAGCAACAAAAGCAGAAACAGGCTCAAATGGGTTTTCCATAACCAGTGATGGGAAGCATTTTCATATCCCTAAATTGTTGGTACAACATGCCATTAGATGGTATAACGGTGAGGCTGATCCGGATAAAATGCAAAAGCTTATTACTATGAATACACAATTGATTGATGATTCATTAGAACTGCGAAATTGCGCTTTGAAATATAATTTAGGTCATAGTGCTATAATTCTATTATCCTGTAATGCTGTTAAAACTTTTGGTATAGATATAAGAAACTTAATTTAGGAGAGGAAAATGAAGAAAGTACGTTTTGAGAAGAAAAAGTATACATATTTGGATTCCCTGAGATTTTCTATAATCAGTTCACCTGTGTGTACGATATTGTATTTGATTCTGTCTCTTGCTGTTGCAATTCTGCCAACCTACCAGGTTATTATCAATGCAAGATTTATTGATAATGCGCTGGGACTTATAGACGGCTCCGCAACAAAAAGAGCGGTATATATTTCACTGGCGATTGTTATCGGGATTATAGCATATCAATGGCTTGTTGAGCCCATAAAGGCATATCTTGCCAACAAAATCGAGATGGATATGAGGGTCAGTCTTAAGGGCGCATATGTTGAAAAATGTTCAAAGATTGAGTTTAAGTATGTTGAAAATACGGACAGTATGGATTTAATGAACCGTGTTGCCGACACAATGGAGCATAAGTTTATCGACGGCTTTACAAATATAGTCAATCTGATATCGCTGTTTATGACAATTGCGGGACTTCTTATTGTCCTTATTACACAGATTGCCTGGGTTGCACTGATTATTATAGCTGTTGCCATACCGCTTCTCTATCTTTCGTTCATAAGCGGAAAGGCAACCTATGAGGCCAATAAAGAGATTACCAAATATCAGAGAAAATACAAATATCTCACTACCGTAATGACGGGAAGAGAAAATGTTGATGAGAGAACGGTATTCGGATATAACGAAAAGCTTAATAACAAGTGGTCTGAGCAGTATGAGATTTCCAGAAAAATGGAAACAAGAACACGTGCCAAATGGTTTGTAAAGCTTAAATCCGGAAGCATGATAACAGCATTTCTGTGTACCTTTATTGCAGCAATGCTTATCAACCCTGTTGCAACGGGAATTATTACAATCGGTATGTTCTTTTCACTGATAAATGCAACTTTTGATCTTGTACACACCATGTCATGGTCACTCACAAGATTAATCGAGGCTGTATCCACACATATCGAATACCTTAAGGAGATTACAAAGTTTGCAGCATTTGAACAGTATGATAATGCGGATGCCGTGCCTGAAGGCGGTATAGAATTTAAGTCTTTGGAATTCAGGAATGTAACCTTCAAATATCCCGGTACGGAAACCTATATTCTTAAGGATATGAACATGAAGATAGAAGCCGGCAGGCATTATGCCTTCGTTGGAGCAAACGGAGCGGGAAAGAGTACCGTTGCCAAACTTCTGACAGGTCTTTATCAGGATTATGAGGGCAGGATACTTATTAACGGAAGAGACCTTAGAGAATATACGGCAGCTCAGCTTAAAGCCTTTTATTCAGTTGTTTATCAGGACTTTGCAAGGTATTCAATTTCAATCTGGGATAATATCGCCATAGGATGCGTTGGCGGAGCGGATGATGAAGCAATCAACAATGCCATAACTGCCCTTAAACTGGACTCGGTTATTGAAGGCCTTGAGGATGGTAAGGATACATTGCTGGGTAAGCTGGCACAAGAAGGCAAGGATCTTTCCGGCGGTGAATGGCAGAGAATCGCCCTTGCAAGGTGCTTTGTAAGTGAAGCACCGATTCGTGTACTGGATGAACCCACAGCCGCTTTGGATCCCATTGCGGAAAGTAACCTTTATAGTGAATTTGCAAAGCTTTGTGAAGGAAGAACCACATTGTTCTTTAGTCACAGACTGGGCTCGGTTAAGCTGGCAGACTACATTTACGTAATTGATAACGGACATGTAGAGGAACAGGGAACGCATAATGAGCTAATGGCTGCAAAGCAGCTTTACTATACGATGTATGACAGTCAGAGGAGGTGGTATCAATGAGTGAAAAGAAAATAAGTCCCATTAAGATACTTAAGAGAATAACGCCTCTTGTATTTAAGGCAACACCCTTCTTTTTTGGATTGTTCATTGTAATTACAATACTCCATGGCTTGTCATGGGCAGTAAAGGTTTTGTTTCTGCAGAAGTTTTATGATACCACCAGTGAAGTAATAAATACAGGCGGAAGCATAAAGACCATATACATTTCTCTTATTGTGTACGGCGTGGTTATTATTCTGGCAGAGCTTGTTAACGCACTTAACAATTTCCTGTATCTGCCATTTAACCAGAAGGTTATCGGAAAATTGATGCAGAAGGTTCATCTTAAGATATCTAAAATTGGAGCCATCGAATATGAAAATGCGTCAACTCTGGACAGCATCAACAAGGCCGAGATGGGAATCAATAATATCTTCAACATGGTATTCTCATTTATCATGATGATGGCATTTTTTCTGCCCTATGTGCTGTTTATGGGAATATGGATTTTTACTCTTAAGCCGATTCTGGCAATAGTAATTGTTATTTCCATGATGCCCTGTCTTCTGACAAAGCTTGTGCAGGTAAGTATGTACGCTAATCTTGAGGATGAGATTGCTCCGCTGAGAAGATCCTATGATTATTATGAGAGCACCATCTGCTCCAAGGAATATTTCAAGGAAACGAGAATCCTGGGCGTAACGAACTATTTTAAGAAGCTTTATTATGACACAATGGTTGTTCTGAATAAGAAAAGCCTTAAGGTGGCAAAGAGAGCCTGTCTGTTTGATCTTGCGGGAAAAGGAATAGGCCTTGCGGGTTATCTGGTTGTCCTTCTGCTTTTTGTTAAAGCATTGCTTACAGGTGATATTACGGCGGGTACATTTGCCGCAATATTCACGGCAATCGTAAAGTTGCAGGAAATGGTCGGAGAAATGATTAATCTTGTGGGCGATATAGGTAAAAACAGCGGTTCAATCAACAACCTTCTTGATTTCATAGATATGCCCGAAACAGACGGTGAAACAAAGGTAAATGATTTCTGTGAAAAGATTGAACTTAAGAATGTTTCCTTTACATATCCGGGAGCAAAAGAGGAATCTCTGACAGATGTTAATCTGACAATTAACAAGGGTGAAACCATTGCAATTGTGGGACATAACGGAGCCGGAAAATCAACTCTTGTGAGACTGATTACAGGTATATATCAGCCCACCGGTGGCAGTGTAACAATAGACGGTATACCCACAAAGGATATTAAGTCATCGAGCCTTTATGGACTTATGTCCGGTGTATTCCAGAAATTCCAGAAATATCAGATGACTCTTCGTGAAAATGTTATGATTAGCAATCTTGATACGGAAAGGGAAGACGGAACTCTGCTGGAAACCTTAAAGAAAGCAGATGTGGATATTGAATCACAGTCTTATCCCGACGGTTTGGAAACAATGCTTTCCCGTGAGTTTGACGGCGTCGACCTTTCAGGCGGACAGTGGCAGAGGGTATCTATTGCAAGAGGTATCAACAGAGACAGTAAGGTAATCGTGTTGGACGAGCCTACTGCAGCAATCGATCCCATTGAGGAGACAAAGATATATAAGAAGTTCAAAGAGATATCCGATGAAAGAACAACGGTGCTTGTAACTCACAGACTCGGAAGTGCCCGAATTGCAGACAGAATCGTTGTTATGGAAAATGGCCGTGTTGCAGAAATCGGAACCCATGATGAGCTGATTAATAAAAAAGGCACATATTATGTTTTGTTCATGTCACAGGCACAGTGGTATGAAAATCAGAATGCTTAATAGGAACGTATAATATGAAGAAAACAGCTGTTTTATTTCCCGGGCAGGGTACACAGGCCTGGGGAATGGGGCAGGCGTGGTTGGAAGCGTCGGAAGAGACAGGATCAAATGGGTTTTCCATAACCAGTGATGGGAAGCATTTTCATATTCCCAAATTGCTGGTACAACATGCTATTCGATGGTATAACGGCGAGGTTGAACCGGATAATATATTGGGAAATTCCGTTGAAAGCGCAATCAGGGTTGCGGAAAAGGCGTTATATGATATAGATCACCCGCTTCCCGGCTCGCCAACAAAAAGTATAGAGGTGCAGCAAGAGATTATGAAAGAAAGGGCATTTTATGTGGCTCTTCTTGAAAAGCTGAAGGGGATTTCATGATGGATGTAAGGAGACAGCATGAGAAAACGAATAGCATTTATTATGGTAATTGTATGTGTTTTACTGATGGCGGGGTGTGGAGCTTCAAACAGTACAGAAGATTCCGCTGGAGCTGACAATCAAATAAAGATAACGTTTGTGGAAAATGACGAACAGGCAGATACAGAGGAAAATATATCAACAGATGGTGTTGCAGACTATCCGGCAGCGATTATGGTAAATGACACGATCTATCTTTTGGAGGGCGATCCTATGCCCGCAGAAGTTGATGAAAGTGCGATTATTGGATATACAGAGTCATATACAGGTACTTTTCCAGAAAATAACGGAGAGACTAATTTTAATCCTGAATTGGGAATGCCATATGCACAGGTGGAGGGCGGAATAGCGGTTTTATATAAGAACGAATGGTATTTAGGCACTCCATTTTCTAATGAAAATACCATTACCTTTACTGGGATAATCATTGACCATACGGTTGAGTCATTAGTGCCTGTGATTTGTGTAAAGACGCTGGATGAAGAGGTAATTCCGTATGAAGCGGTATTTTTTGAATTGCCAGAAGGCGAAGAAGATTGGGCATTAAAGATAGGTGAGGTAGTGCTCATTACTTGTTCTGGTGGTTTTACAGAGCCAGCACCGCACTATGGAACACTGATCTCTATAAAAGATGCAGATACCGATGTATTATCACCCTTGGACGGAGTAACGATGGAAGTAACCGAATGTTCTGATATCAGCGTAACCGTCAGGATTACGAATGATACAGATAAGGATATAGAGTGCGGATCAGATTTCTGTCTGAAAATGCAGGATGAAGAAACAGGAGAGTGGAGGGAACTGGATGTAGCGATTGACAATGCTGCTTTTACTTCGGAGGCATATATGATCCAGAAAGATTCTCCCTATGAAAAGGTTATTGACTTTGAATGGCTCTATGGGAAGCTGAAACCGGGCAGATACCGTATTGTAAAAACTGTTATGGATTTTAGGGGAACCGGGGACTATACAGATTATACATATACAGAAGAATTTTGTGTTGAGGAAGAAATGTAGTATGCTGTTTGGAGGGAAAAGGGAAAGACGCAGAGAAATAATTCGGGAACAAGTTTTGCGGACAGGATAGTAAATGTGGATCAGAGAATGAAACAAAGATGCAATCAGAATTTATAGGAGGCGTAGATGGCAATCACAAAAAATAAGCAGACGGAAAAAATGGCTTAATATTGACAGTAAGAAATGGGTTTTCACCGTACATCCTGTTACGGCTTGCTCGTTTCTTTTTTTATTGCCAAAATATCATACAGATATTTTCTGCCATTTTCGGCGTGATTGACCAGAAGCCGAGCATGGAAAATGTTATATCATAAATAGGAAAGTTTACAAACACACTTGACCATGCTTCTTTGAGGAAGATTCCTATGCTTTCTGCTGTTTTTATCTCGGCGTTGTATTTACGATACTGGCACTCAATTTGATCTTAAAGTATACGGGGCTTGCTGAGGCGGACAGGGATAGTATAAGATCGGGGAAGGTTTGTCAAGTGCTTTCACCGGTCTTTATCTGTCTTTCGGGGAAAAACCTGTACGTCGGGATAAAAGTATAGAATTTACTTTGCAGATCCCCTATAATGAAAAATGACGGGCATTTTATATGCAGAAATAAAGAATGGTTGAAAAGGGCACAATTATGAAAAGAAAATTAAGTATTATAGGTAAACACACAAGTATGATTTTATTAGGGGCAGCACTGATGTGTTTGTTCAGTTCCTGCGCTGTTAATGATAAGAGCGAGAATTATGAGAGCGTAAATGATGAGATGGAAATTGTAGATTTAAATGAGATGGATAATGAGGAACAATATTCTGCAGCGGAGAATGAAACAGAACGGGACACTGTGGATGCAGGTAATGAGCAATTGCCTTTATCAGCGGAAGACAACTATAAAGCCGTGCTTTTAAATAATGGAGATTTTATTAGCACTGGTATGCAAAACAAGAAAATAAATCTCACAAATATAAAAGAAGTGGTAACTGACGATGATAGTATTACAGTGGCGGCAACAAAATTTGCAGTTATGGATTTAGATAATGACGGGCAAAACGAAATTATACTTTGGATACAAATAAATGATATTTCAGATTATGGATTTGAAGTTCTGCGATACCAAGAGGGAGCTGTTTATGGATATACATTGCAATATAGAGAGTTTATGGATTTGAAAACGGATGGAACATTTATTTTTTCAGAGGGGTCAGCAGATTTAGGAATAGGGAAACTGAGTTTTTCAGGAAATGGATGTGTTATTGACAAGCTGTATTATAGTGAATCTCAGTACGATTCCAATAATGAGCTTGAGGTACAGTATATTGCGAATGGGACACTGTATTCCGAAGAAGAATTTAATAATGACATGAGTCATCAGGAAGAAAAGAGCAATGTTACGTGGTATGACTTAACACCCGGTAATGTGGAGAGTGCATTTTAGTTTGCGGCAAAGGAGGAGAAAGCATGATATCAGTAATTATGCCTACACATAATAAATCCGTATATTTGAACCTTACCTTGTTGGCTTATAGAAATCAAACAAGTAAAAATTTTGAAATTGTATTGGTTGATGACGGTTCCACTGACAATACACGAAACGTTTACGAAAAGAATAAGGAATTTCTAAATATTACTTATTTGTATCAAGCAAAAGGTAATGCTGCAAAAGCAAGGAACGTGGGCTTAGCACATGCAAAGGGCGATATGATTGTTTTTGCAGATGATGATAGGATACCATGTGAAGAATACATTTTAACAATAGAAAAAGCTCTAAAAGGTCGTAAAAAATCAGTTCTTATAGGTTATAAAGAAGAAATTTTGACAGTATATCAAAATTTCACTAACTTACAGGATTCTGTAGAAGCGGTTGCACGCAGAAAACTATGCTGCAAAAAAGATGATAAGATTGAATGCGGCGAAGTTTTGATAGATGAGAATGATATTCTGAATCATTTTTCTGATACAATGAAAAATATGTTTCTTAAAGTCCCCTATGATAATTATATGTTTGTTACAGACAAGCATGGTAATGAGATGAAAGGCTTTCGTTTGGGATGGGCAATGGCGACTACTGCTAACATTGCATTTTTTCGTGAGGGAGCAGAAAAAATTTTTTTTGATGAAAATTATGTCGGATGGGGAATGGAGGACATTGATTTTGCATACCAGTTAAAGGAAGCGGGATTTAGCTTTTTCTTTTGCAAAGAGGCAATAAATTACCATCAAAAGCATTTGACGAATTCTAAAAAATGGGAAACATTCAAACGGAATATGGCATATTTTTCTATAAAATATCCAAATTTAGATGTGTTCTTTTATTATCAGTCGTTCCAAAGCAGAGATAAATCGTTTGATTATTTAAAAGGGAATGAAATGTTAATGGAAATAGAAGAGCAAAAGGATGACAGTATTATCAGGTGTTTCGTAAATCATTTGTTCCATTTATGGAAAGAACAGCAAAGAGGTATATTTGAGCAATTGAAAGGAGAAATCAATGAGCCAAATTGTTGTAAATGATCTGCATAAAGATTTTTATGTGAATGTATCAAAAGGTTCCGGAGTGACCGGAATGGTGAAGAGTCTTTTTAGCAGGGAGAAAAAAACAGTCGAAGCAGTCAAAGGACTGGATTTTAAAATAGAAGAAGGAGAAATGGTAGGATTTCTGGGGCCTAACGGGGCGGGAAAGTCAACAACGATAAAAATGCTGACAGGGATATTAACACCTTCTGACGGTGAGATATCCGTGTGCGGCCTGACACCTTGTAAAAAGCGGCAGCAGAATGCAAAAAACATTGGGGTGGTGTTCGGACAGAGAACACAGTTATGGTGGGATCTGCCCGTGAAAGAATCATTTCTTCTGCTTAAGAAAATGTATGAAATTGGAATGGAAACATATGAGGATAATATTGCCTATTTTACGGATTTATTAGAGATGGAAGACTTTTTGGACAGACCGGTAAGACAGCTTTCCCTGGGACAAAGGATGCGCTGCGATCTGGCGGCGGCTTTCTTACATAATCCGAAAATTATTTATCTGGACGAGCCGACGATCGGTTTGGATATCACTTCCAAAAAGAGGATAAGGGAGTGCATTAAAGAAACGAACAGGAAGCGGAAGACTACAATCATTCTGACGACCCATGACATGGCGGATGTAGAGCAGCTGGCAGACAGGGTAATGGTGATCAATCATGGAAAAATGGTCTATGACGGAGATATGACAGGATTACAGCAACAGTACCGCCGCAGCAGGAATGTTGTTTTTACTTTAAAAGACAGCAGGGTGGCATTCACCGGTTTTATGATGGATAATCAGCAGATCGAATGGCAGCAGAGGGCAGAAGAACTGATCCTGAAGGTGCCGGCATCCGTTTCGGCGGGCGAGGTGATCTCAATGGTTATGGCACAGTATCCGGTGGAGGATGTCAGGATCGAAGAGACACCCATAGAAGACATTATTGAGGAGATCTATAATCAATGAGAAAAAAAGCAGATAAATACCTGGGGCTTTTATGGATACGCATGAGAGCATCCGTACAGTACCGGTTTTCTTTTGTTTCGGGAATTATTTCCACCCTGCTGCAGATTGCGATCCAATATGCGATCTGGACGCAGGTATTTAAAAACCGTGTTTCCATTAATGGATTTGAGAAGGCAGATATGTTTACCTATCTTTTGGTGAGTCAGAGTCTGCTCATC
>JAAUZY010000087.1 GCA_014804355.1 Lachnospiraceae bacterium | reverse complement strand
TCAAAAACATCTTCCGATATATTCTCCACATCATACCGGATCAGTACCCGTACTTCCTTTACACCGGCAATACCGAGATAACTTCCGATCTCCTCCTTCAGTTCTTTCGCCTTGACCGCGAAAGGCTCCTTCTTCTCCACATAAATGCGTTTCACATTTCCCATGCTGTTTCTCCTTTATTTTGCACCAACCGTTAATTTCCGCTATTCTGGGAAGAATGCATGCTTTTGGCATTCTTCTGAACATGACTTAGTTATACTAAGACTGCGTACTTTGCAGCCTTAGTATAACTTCATGTTCTATTATGCCAAACAATCCCCCACATTTCAATGAGAGTTTTGACAAATTTGTCTTTCGCCTTTCCCGGGCTGCCGATTGATCTTGCATCCGTCTAAAGATCATGTTTCTGTCGATTTACATCTTTACAATCCATCGGCCATATCTATTAGAACCTTCTCTGACAAGCACACCTTCTTCCTGTAGCTCCTTCATATCCGTTTGGATCTGTTTTCTTGTTAATGTCAATTCCTGCATAAGCTGCGTTTGTGTCATTGTAGGATTTTTCTTCAAAAGCTCTGATATTGCCTGCTTCCTTTCGGCTCCTTTTTGGCTCCTTTTGAACCGTTTTTGGCTCTTTTTCGGCTCCCTTTTGGTTTTTCTTGCAAAAACGCCTCATGCACAAACAATCTGGTGATAAAATAACTATGCTCATCATCCGGCTTGCAATTTATACGACTGTTCAACTATCTCCATAATGTCATCAACATCTGCCGTATGTTCCATAAATAGCTCAACATCGCCATTTCCCCATCGGCCAAGACCCGTAATATCTTTACATATTCCCTTCGGATCATAAACCTCAGAATACTTCATATTTACCGATATTCTTAATCTTTGTTTCTGAACTACCACATCCACAAAATTTGTATCTATCTTATAGGCTATATACAATTTTTTGTATTCTCGCTTCACATCTGAAGAAAGATTCATAATTCGCTTGTCCAATACCTCAAATAATGTTTTCGTAAACACATTTATATCATATGTATCTAATGAATATTTCTGTGCGGGCTTTTCTTCTACTCGATATGGCGCAAGTTCTGCTTCTGCAAGATTCGGATATTTCCACACTTCCTTTGCTTTATCCGATAATATTTTTGCTCTTTCTCTTATATGTTGTTCGTTCCATTCTGTTAGTTTTACAAGATACGAGTTTAATCGTAATGCACTTTCTTTAAATCCACCCTCCATCTCCATCTTTACCATAAATGGTTTATCACTCATTTCCGAGTTATAGGCTGTAAGTGTAAGATTTCCTATCGTATGGAGGTATGTTTTCTGTACCTCTTTCCAGTTTGTCCCCAATTCTTTCTTCCATT
Organism: Lachnospiraceae bacterium; assembly: GCA_014804355.1. GTDB lineage: Bacteria > Bacillota > Clostridia > Lachnospirales > Lachnospiraceae > UBA3282. Next base: position 8,679 of record JAAUZY010000087.1, on the reverse strand, counting down.
CATCGTTAGGATTAGCATTCTGTGGCATAATATGTTCGATCGTATAATTTTCAATAATAATTGGCGCCTTATTATTATAATTTTCCAAATGGCTTAAAATGTAATTTCTTGACCGCATATTATAAATATCCCTAGAAACAAATGCAGTCTCAAATTTATCATCATCCGGAAACAGTTTGTAATCATCCCGCAAAATAAAGAAAGCTTTAAGAGAATTCATATAATCGTCCGGCTTAATCTCATTCCGTAAAGTTGCAAACGTTTTATTTAAAGAATTTGGCGGAATATCACAAATACTTCTTCTAAATACGTAGCTTATGCACATCTTAAGTATCTCAACAAGATTTTCTTCCGTGATAACTCCCTCTGTACAATCATTATGTACTTTGAGCAAGAACGGAAATGCAACATCCATTCTAAGATCATTCACATCCGCATATAAATTTCTTATTATAAGATTTGAATTTCTGACAAATACCATATCTGTGTAATACTTGGCATATATTAATAAATCTTCACACAACTCACGCACCGATGAAAATTCACAGTTCACATGATATAATTTGAACTCTTCGTATATCTTGTCCATTTTAGGAATTTTGGTCAGTTTCATTGTAAGATAGTCACGGAAATATCTATCCATAACAGAATCTTGTTTTTCATACTCAAACAGCAACTCCATTGGTCTCCACAAATGCTCATATATATAGCACTGTTCATCATTTTCCAATCCCATCAGTATATAATTTCTGATTAAATCTGATTCCGACAATTCTTTACCGGTAGAATTCAGACTTTCAAAAATTGCCTGCGCATCATCTACAGCTCTATCCAATGTTATATTTACAATCTGCAATTTTCCTATGGATTCATAAATCTCCTCTGGCTTCACTTCGTTCTTCTCTACTTGCTCTACAAAAAACTTATGATTTGTCAATAAACGTGACACTGTATTGTCCGCTATCGGTTTTTGTTCTACCAATTTTATAAGTATATCTCTGTCATTCTCCGTTAACAGCAACTTATATCTCTCATCGCCACTTTCATATTCATTTTTAAGCAACATATTATCTATTCGGCGGGAATTAATACTTGTATCTTCCGGATGGTTTATTGCATAATCTCTAAGAGCTATCAACAGCAAAGTCAATGTCGTCATTCGCTGCTGCCCGTCAATAATCATATATTTCTGAACTCCTGTAGGCATTGCCTGCTCTGCTATATTAACAATGGAGCCCACAAAGTGACCCTGCTTATTCTTTTTCTGCATATCAACGATATCATTCCAAAGTCTTATGCACTGTTCAATATCCCAACTATAATACCGCTGATATACAGGAATCAGAAATTGCTTGTTTCCGTTTAAAATTGAATATATATTTCCCTTTGTTGCATCCATAGCAAATCCCTCCTGTTATTCTTGTCCATATTCGGCCGATTCTGCTACCATCATAGGTTTACTAATCACATTGTCATATGCGGCAGTCTTCTGGCTAAAAATTACAATGTTACGTTCTTCTCTGTCCATGTCATTATTATCCGTCCAAAGCTCGCACTGTGTCATAACCGTTTGTACCGCGTCATCCATACCTTCAGGTGGATATCTATGCTTTTTAAGTAATTTCTTAATCATCATACGCATCTTAGCTCTTGCCGAATCACGCTTTTGCCAGTCAATAGTGCGATTCTTGCGAAGGGTATCCGCAAGTTCCTTTGTAATAGCAATCAATTCTTCATTCTCGTAAAAATCCTTTATGGCCTGAGGTTTTGTAAGCGCATCATAAAATGCAAGCTCATCTGCTGTAAGTCCCAACTCATCTCCTTCCTTTTGTGCCGCCGCAATCTGCTTTGCCAAGTTAAGGAGCTCTTCTATCACTTGTTCATTCGTAAGCATTCCATTAAGATATCTGTTCATAGCTTCCTGAATGATTTCGCTAAATTTCTCCGACTTAACAACATTTGTTCTTCTATAGATCTGAACCTGTTCAGCTATCAATTTCTTCAACAATTCTACTGCAAGATTCTTCTCTTTCATCTTCGATATTTCCTCCAGAAACTTCGGATCAAAGAGAGAGAAATTTTGCGATACATCTGAGAAAAGATTAATTACTCCATCACTCTTTATGCTTGCTTTTAATAATTCATTTATTCTGGCATTCATCTCCGGAAGGGATATTTTCTTTCCCTGTCCTTGATTCATAAGTCTCATTACCAGAACTCGAACAGACTCAAAAAAAGCAGCTTCAACCCGAAGCGATTCCTCAACCAAAGACGAACACAATGACAATGCCTGTCTTAAAAGTAATGCCTCCTTCAAAAACTCTGTTTTCTCTTTCTCCTTATCAATACCAACTATGAAGTTTACGCCCCCACTAATTGCCCTTGATCTATCTAAATCACTGCCGGTAATAAACTTTGAATAATTATATCCATGGAAGAGATCTTGACAGATTGAAAAAAAAAAAAAAAATTTAGGATATGCTACTTTTGCAACATCTGTATCCCCGTAATTTTTCTTATCGCGGGATGTGTAATCATTCATTGCTTCCTTAAGAGCCGCTGCAATACCGACATAATCGACAACAAGTCCTCCTTCTTTATCTTGGAATACGCGATTAACTCTGGCTATTGCCTGCATAAGGTTGTATCCCTTCATGGGCTTGTATACATACATTGTTGCAAGCGATGGAACATCAAATCCCGTCAGCCACATATCTACAACAATGGCTATTTTTAATGGACTATCATTATCCTTAAACATCTTTGCCATCTCTTCTTTATGTCGTTTATTCCCGATAATTCCTTTCCATTCTTCCGGATCTTTGTTGCTGTCCGTCATGACAACTCCAACTTTTTCAGTCCATGTCGGACGTAATTCCAAAATTTTGTTATATATTTTCATAGCAATTGAACGTGAATAGGCAACGATCATTGCTTTGCCTGTAAGTAAATTTGCTCTATTGTTTTCATAATGATCTAAAATATCACAAACAAGAGAATCAACTGTCCTATCATTTCCAAGGATTACCTCCATCTGCCCCAATTGCCTTTTACTCTTCTCTACAACCTCCGCATCTGCATTCGATGCCATCAAATCATATTCTGTATCAATCAACTTTAAAGTAGCTTCATCCAGTTTCAATTTGATAACACGACTCTCGTAATATACAGGTCTTGTTGCCCCATCTTCTACCGCCTGTGTCATATCATATACATCAATATAATCCCCGAAAACTTCTCTTGTGCTTCTATCTTTCATAGATATAGGAGTACCTGTGAATCCTACATATGTAGCATTTGGTAAACAATTTCGAATAATTCTGGCTGTTCCCGTAACTATTTTAGCCTCTTTATCTCCATCTTCGTTTTCTACTATTTTTACCTTTTCTTTTAATCCATATTGTCCACGATGAGCCTCATCGACCATTACAATAATATTTCGTCTTTCGGATAAGGGCTCGTCCGACTCTTCAAATTTCTGCATTGTTGTAAAAATAATACCATTCGCCTGTCTGCCATCCAGCCAATCCTTTAGTCCAATATCATCCTTCGACGAACTTGGGCCAAGCTTTCTGCAAGTAGCATGAACCGGGCTTTGTCGTAAAAACGCACTACATTTCGAAAACTGTCCAAAAAGCTGATCATCCAAGTCGTTTCTATCCGTAATAACAACTATAGTCGGACTGTCCAGCGCCTCCTGTAACAAATGCGCATAGAATACCATAGATAACGATTTACCCGAACCTTGCGTATGCCAAAAAACACCGCCCTTGCCATCTGTAACCGTTGCTTTTTTTGCCATTTGAACTGCTTTATTTACTGCAAAATATTGATGATAACCGGCAAGTATCTTATATTCTTCTAATCCTTCATTTGAAAAGCAGATGAAATTCTTGATGATATCAAGCAACCGCCTCCTATCAAACATTCCCTCAAAAAATGTATCAAATTGAGCATGCTGTGTGTTTTCGTAATCTCCATCTTTGGTTTTCCAATCCATAAAACGATCTTCACCTGAAGTGATAGTTCCTGCCTTGGATGTAAGCTGATCACTTATAACACTAATACAATTATAGATAAACATGGACGGAATCTCATGTATGTAATTTCTTATCTGCGCATATCCTTCCGAGGCATCTGTTTCCTCTCTCGAAGGCGATTTTAATTCTATTAATACTACCGGAATCCCATTTAAAAATAAAATTACGTCCGGTCTCTTATTACTATTTTCAACAAACGTCCACTGATTTGCAACCATAAAGGAGTTATTATCTATATTTGTATAATCCACAATATATGCAATTGAAGAACACTGCTCCCCATTGACAATGTATCTGACCGGAATGCCATTTTGTATGTAATCCGTAAACTCCTTATTTTTCTGTACGAGATCACCATTTTCATAATTTTTCAATTTATATAAAGCATCAGAAATAGCCTCCTCCGGAAGAGATGGATTTATTTTGCGTATATATTCTGTAAGCACATCATTATATAACGGGCTGTAAAAATCACGTTCAATATCCGGTCCGTAGATATGCTGATATCCTAGGTTCTGAAATAGCTCTATTATGGAATTTTCGTAGTCTGCTTCTGTAAATGTTGTGGACATATGTCACCTCGCTGTATATTTTTCAATAATTGCTGCTATCTCATGCGCAATTGAACAATCTACTACATTGTATTTAGGACTTCGTCTACTGCATCCTGCTTATATTCGACATCATGATTATATTTCTACACTCACCATATGATTTTCATCATATTCCAAACTCTGTTGCATAGACCTTTTATTATCAAATACACAAACTTCTGGTAAATCCAATTTTCCTGTTGGTGAATTTATTAATTTAAATGGAGTATACCATATCAAATAATCTATGTCCGAATTTTCAAATGCCATAATAAATCTTTTATCCATAAAATGAAGATGTGGCTGTCCTAATACCATTTCGCCAACCTGTCTTTCTTTTGTTAAATCATCTATATTTTTCGCTTCTATATACGCAGATGATTCATCCATTATAAAAAAAATCACCTTATAGTTGGGATGATTCCTTTTATATAAAGCAATCCTCTTTTTGTGATGTTCAACTATACGTATAAAATTTTTGTAATAATACTTATAATTATGATCTTTATTGGTTGGTAAATCTGTAAATGCATTTATCATAAGTTCTGCATTCGGGCACATCTCCATAATACCAGACTGCATAATTTCCTTCTCTAAATCCCGAATATGACTATTAGTTGGATTGACCACTTTTCCCTTTTTATTTTTAAAAGAATGATCATCCACTCTCATCGCCTCCATCATATACTTATATGTATCTGAAAAAAAATCGGGTGGTGGATCAGCCTTTCCAGCACTTTCTATCCATAATTTCCAATTTTCTTGGTCATGAATTGATTCAAATACCTTTATGACTTCTTCACTCTCAATTGGAAAATACACAGACTTTGGTTTTACCGACTGGAAATGTTTTATTATTGATTTCTCGCTGTCTAAATAATACATACACAAACCTCCGTATATGGCTATATGAAATATAATGTTCAGTAAATATGAAGAATAATTGCTAAACAATAATTTAGCGGCTTAGAGGTCGAGGTTAGAGACATCCAGTTCACCAGACATAAGTTTCGGTAGTAGAGCGTTCCGAAGATTTTCCAATTTCTTTGATTCTTCTGTGTTGTGCTGCACGATTAGGTACATTGGAGTAACCAAGCTTTCAAAATAACTGAGGGCTTTTGCATCTGGAAGATATAATTCCATTGCATTCAGAATGTCTGTGGTCATACTTGGAACTGCTGATCCCGCATTTAATGAAGCAAGATCCTTGCTCTTTACAAAGTGAAATACGAACTTGGCAATATTAGGTTGTTTCATTTCTGTAAAGAACATGGTATCTACTGACCAAAATGGCTTGTTCACATATATAACGTTGTTAAGTGTGCCTTTCCGAGGAATCAAAACGGATTCTTTATCATATAAAGGACGCTCAACATAGCGCATAATACCACCAGAGCCATAGACCGGATATACACCGTCATGCAGCTTTTTGTGATCTTTTCCATACCTTACGGTAATAAGATCGGAAAGATGTCCAAGCGGCCAAGTAGTGTCAGCATTAGCAATGAATATATTAGTGAAAATAGCCTGCGTTTGCTGCTCTAAATTATTGTTTATACAAATATTATTGTTTATTTTTTGATCAATCTGATATAAGAGCTTTCCAATTTGTCTCTGCATTGATAATTCTTGTGGAAATGAAATCATAATTTCTGAACTCAAGCGATTCCTATTGATTTCAGTTTGTCCCGTAGATCCTTCAGCCAACAATTCAATTTCAGCTTGATGCTTTTTTACAGCATATCCATAATAAATAGGGTCTATTTCATCAGTTGATCTAAGCAATATCATATGTCCATCTATAGTCATTGGTCTATCTACATTGAATAACTGCGCTACTCTTCCAGCGGTACCAGTTCCAGTTGAATTAATTAGGACATCATATTTCCTCAATATTTTTTCATCAGGAATTGATTTCTTAGAGCAATCGTTAAATCGTGCTTGTTCAAATGAAATTTCAAAATTTCTATTACACTTCTGATTTAACACGACGATTGTATTTTCATTTGCCCAATCGGCATACTTTGGAGTCACACCCTTTGTCATAATAGAAGTTACTTCACCAAGAGATTTTGTAACCCAACCTTCCATCTTCGTTATCCTCGCTATCCAATATATTTTCGATGAGCATTTTTCACATTACTCTGCTTAACCATCGCATACTGCATTGTAGTATCTATTTTCTGGTGTCCCAGTAATCTTTGCAATTGTTCCACTGGCATTCCCTTATCAATCGCCATTGTAGCAAGTGTTCGTCTGAACTTATGCGGATGCACTTTAGGTATATCTAATTTTTTACCCATTTCACGAAGTCTTACTTCTATACCGCCAATTTCTAATCTTTCATGCGGTGCTTTTAAAGAGACAAATAATGCACTGTTCTGATCGGTTCGATTGTTCAAATAATTCTGCAGATGTATTTTAGTTCTTGCATCAAAATATACTACTCTCTCTTTACTTCCTTTACCAAAAACAACACATTCTCGTTCCGCAAAATTTATATCCTCACGATTTAAAAGAACCATTTCCCCCACACGCATTCCTGTAGAAGCAAGCATATCAATTATTGCCAAATCTCTTAGTTCAGTGCAATTATCCCGCATTTTTTCTAAATCTTCATCAGTATATGTTTCTTTGATATTCGTTATAGTTTTAACTTTATGTATTCTCCGAACTGGGCTTTTCAAGATGTAATCTTCATCCTCCAACCATGCAAAGAAACTTGAAAGAATTCGACGTATATTATCAATCGTTACTCGACTTGATTGCTTTTGTTTCTGATATCTGGTTAAATAATTACGAATATCATCTGTAATAATATATTTGACACCTTTACCAACATCATTAAGCATAGATTGAATTGTTGACTGATAATATTTCAATGATTTCTCGGAACACCCCTCAATCCTCTTCGCTGCAAGAAAAACTTCAACTAAGTTTTGATCTGCACCACTATCCCTATTTTCATTTTCTGTCACCTCATAATTGAACAACGCACATTGCATTATCATCTGTAACTTTTCGGCCTGTGCATTATTTAAATATGGTAACATTCCTTGTACGACATCAGTAATTAGTTTTTGTTTCATTATAGTAGTTCCTCCTTCGTTATAAAGAGAACTACTACGGAGTGGTAATCTCCTTTTTAACTCTTGCCACTCGCAAGAGTCTTATCTATTTCTCGTAAAATCCTTCCTTGCTATACGCCGCCCATTTTAAATACATTTCTTGGTAATTTTTCTTAATAAATTCTTGTATTTTATGGATTTCTCTTTCATTAAGTATTCCTTGATTCTGAATAACACTATCTCCATTGCTTTTCACAAAGAGCTTCGCTGATCCAGACTCCGTGAGTTTTCTATCACTAGCATGAACATGCATACATTCAATGACACAATGTGATGTAAAATATAGATAATATCCTGCCACTTTATAATCATAATACTTTGGCATATCAATCCTCCATAAATTCTCTATTATTTTCTAAGTAATCTTTCACAATATCGATTTCTATATCATCCATACTTGTTTCTAACACTTTTCCCTCTTGATTCATAAAAGCTGATTTTATCGGATTATTTAGGTTAAGCACCTTTATATTCTCATCTTCACGCGTAAAAGCATATCCATTAATAATCATGTCTGCATGATCTGCTATCTGCATAATATCAATCATATAAAATCCTCACTTTCTTTATTGGTTTTAAAAATTCATGTGCATCGAAATATAAGTTATTCAATACGGAACCTAAATCTATATATTCTTCCTCTTCCATATCATTGTGCTCATATTTTGCCATAACCACCAAATATCCATTATCCCATTCTTTAACTTTTGTATACCGTTCTAATGAATATGGTGCCAAAAAACGAATCACATAATCATTGTACTTAAAAATGCTATATGTTTCATCATTACTTAGGTATGCTTCTTCATTTCTCATAAAAGTCTTTCCTTCTTTTCACTATAAACAATAATTTACTGCAACAAGCAAATGCCTTATATCGGCAACTTATCACAACATCCAACTGTACTACAGCCTCTA
>JAAUZY010000086.1 GCA_014804355.1 Lachnospiraceae bacterium | reverse complement strand
TGCGTTTTTTACTGCATCCTGTACGCAAAACCACTCTCTTTTTCACCATCCAAAAGTCTCAGAAAGTGTTGCTTTGGGGCATTTCAAGAGGTGTTGCAGTTACCCTGAAAATCTTGCATTTCTTCAAGATAAACCAAAAATCTCCTCCACTTCCCTGCAAATTCCCCTGTTGACCAGCCCGCGTATTACTACTCTTTGATCTTCCTGCTGATATTTATCATCGTTTAGCAGCATACCGTAGCAGAAAATCTTAGAATAAATACTCAGCATAAGATATTTCATCTTATCCTCGGACGGCATTTCCCGTCCGTCTAATTCATCATCCAACACTCTTCTGATCACAGCCTCCGCCGGCACGACCCCTACTTCCTTTTTTTCTTTCAGCAATTCTCTGATCCAGCCGCTGACCGGGGAATTATCCGCCATCATATGAATCAGGCGAAATACGCAGTTCGTTTTAGTCATCTGGCGCTCCATGGCAAGCAGTACATAATTGACCTTATCACCAAGTGTCTGTTCCTTGCACACGCCTTCATACAGCTGCCTGCAGAACATCTCCCCGTTATAGAAAAATGCCTTCGCGATCATTTCTTCTTTTCCCGAAAAATATTCATATGCCGTTCCTTTACCGATACCTGCTCTTCCGGTGATCTTAGCAACGGTAAGATTATTGATGTCTGCCCCTTCTTCAAACAGCTCAAGTACAGCCTGATAAATAGCCCGTTCCTTCGGTTGATATTCGCAATTCGTTATCATTATCTTTCTCTCCATTCCGAAGTATCACATATCCTTGGTCGTTTCAATTGCTTTTCAGAAAATTTATTCAATCTCTGAATCTCCTGTTTTCTTCTTCTCACGCATGAATATATCATAAATGCAGGGAATCACAATCAACGTCAAAAGCGTACCGTAAATCAATCCTCCAATTGTAACAACCGACATCGGTTTCGACATATCCGCTCCCATGTCATCGCTGAATGCCATAGTACTCAGCGCCAGGATCGTCGTCAGCGCGGTCATCATGACCGGACGCATTCTGGTCCTGCCCGCCGTTATAATCGCCTCTCTTTTCTGCATACCGCCTGCACGAAGCTGGTTGATATAATCCACTAATACAATACCGTTATTGACAATAATGCCCGAAAGCATAACGAAGCCGATCAGTGCAATAACGCTTACTTCACTGCCGCTTATGTACAGTCCCAAGAATCCTCCGGTAAATGCAAGCGGGATCGTAAACATGATGATAAACGGTGACAACAGGGACTGGAACTGTGCTACCATAATCAGATACATAAAGATCAACGCAAGTATTAACATTAAATATACTTGTTCCATCGCGTCCGTGATCGTTTCATTTTCGCCGCTCATAGTATAGCTGTAGCCGCTTGGCATTTCATAATTCTTAAGCGCCTCTTCCACATCCGCCGATACGAAACCTACATTATAACCGTCTGCGATGGCTGCCGTCACACCGATGTATCTGGTCTGCTCGATTCTGTTGACAGACTTCGGCGCCTGTGTACTCTCAAAGGTAGCTATGTCGGATAGCTTTATCTTCTCTTTCTTTCCGTCCTGCTTGGTACGGTCAATTTCCAGATTCTTCACCAGTTCTCTCGTAAGCTCAATATCTTTTGCATGCTTTACATATACGCTATACTCTTCGATCTCTGTCTCCAATGTCGTGGCACTGGCTGCATCCGCCAGTTTCACCTGTATCTGCTGGAATACTTGTGCGACGGTGAGTCCGTGCTCTATCGCTTTATCCCGATCGATCAGGATACGAAGTTCCCCTGTGGATTCCTCCAGACCGTCCGATACCTCAGTTGTACCTTCCACTCCTTCTATAATTGCTGCAATATCTTTGGCGATTTCCTGTAAAGTATCCAGTTCACGCCCTTTCACCTGCACGGTAATGCCGCTTCCGCCAAGCGCGCTCATATCCATCGTCGATGTCTCGATCGCGACTTCCGCCTGGTTTGCTTCCAGAATGTCTGCGATATTTGTCTCGATCTCTCTGGCAATTTCGACATTATCTTTTTCTTTATCTTCACTCAATGATACATAGACCGATGTTTCATTTGTGGCAGAATTACCTCCGCCCGACAACATTCCCAGAGACGAGCTGCTTGCCATCGCGCCGACATCCACCACTTCCTCCATCTGCATCAGTCTGTCGATCATCGTATCCGTTACTTCCGCCGTCTTACTAAGCGGCGTATCCTTCGGCATAGTCAACGTCATTGTGATCTGTGTGCTGTCCATCTCCGGCATGAAAGCAATTCCCTTTGAAAAGGAAGCTGCCGCACTGCCTACTAACAATGCCAGAACCAGCACAAGCACTATCGGCTTAAAGCGCAGTGACAATTCCAACACCTTGCCGTAAACATTCATTAAACCGTCAAAGAATCTGCTCTCCTTCTGCGGTTTCGTCTTGGAGAGCATACCTGCCGCCATGGCCGGCACTACAGTCATCGCAATCAGCAGACTGGCGAACAGGGAATAGGCAATCGTAAGCCCCATATCCACAAACAGCTGTCTTGTAATACCTTCCGTAAAGACGATCGGAAGAAATACGCAAACCGTCGTCAGTGTGGAAGCCATGATCGCTCCCGCCACTTCTCCCGCACCGCTTATGGCAGCTTCCTTAGCGGAATATCCTTCGCTTCGCAGTCTGAAAATATTCTCGATCACCACGATGGAATTATCCACCAGCATTCCGACACCAAGAGCCAGACCTGATAAGGAAATGACATTCAGTGTAACGCCGCTGAAATACATGCAGACGATCGCCGTGACAATACTAATCGGAATGGAACATGCGACAACCGCAGTCGGCCGCCAGTCCTTTAGGAACAGAATCAGGATCAAAACGGCAAGAATCGCTCCGAACAGTACATTGTTAATAATGGAGTCCATAACAAGGTCTATGTAAATTCCCTGATCCATCAGAGTAATCAGAATCAGATGTTCATTTTCCTCTTTTAACTCTTCGAATTTATCCAGAATCCTGTCGGAAACATCACCCGTCGAATAACCGGTCTGCTTCTGTATCGTGATCATGATACCGGGTGCGCCGTTTACATTCGCGTATATTTCCTCTGAGTTGTCCGTCATAAATACGTCCGCCACGTCTCCCAGCGTAATGACGTCCACGTTATCCATCTCAGGATTCAAAAGAGGCATTTTCTTCAGTTCTTCTATATCCTGTGGCTTATCGCCCACTCTGACCAGATAGTCGATTCCTTCCTCTGTAACGTATCCCGCCGGCATGGAAAAGTTCTGCGCTGCCAAAAGGGATTTTACGGTATCCACCGTAAGAATATCGTTCATATCGGCCTGCGCGTATGCATTTTCTCTCGCTTCTTCCAGTTCCTCTTCTCCGTCCAGAATCTGCTGCAGTGCATCTTTTAACTGTTCCGCCGAGTCATTTAACTGTTCTTCTCCATCCTTAATCTGTTCCCATGCGGAATCGATCTGTTCACGTCCGGCCTCCAACTGCTCCTCTCCGGCCTCCAGCTGTTTCTCGCTTGCCTCCAACTGAGTTTCGGCTGCGTTCAATTGCATCTCTCCGACAGTGATCGTGGTCTGGGCATTGGCAAACTCGATCGCCGCGGTCAGATTGCCCGCATAGAGCTGTTCCAGCGCCTTATCTAAGGATGAAATATTATTCTCAATGGTGGCAAGCTGTGACTGCATTGCGGAAACGGCGGCTGTCTGCATCTGCACCGTTGCTTCCAATTCAGCCTTCTGGCTCTCCAGCGCGGCATAGCCTTCCTCGCCGCCCATAGCCGCCAACGCGGCGTCCATGGATGCCATAGCCGCCTTAAGCTCTTCTTTCACCTCGCCGACTGTCATGCCGCTGACATCCTTCTGAAGAAGTTGTGAAATAGTCTCCAGCTGACCTTCGGGCAGTATATATCCAATTGGTGTCTCCGTAGGAACGCCAGACTCATCAATCCTTGTCACAAGTTCTTTAATCCCGTCAATTGCCTCTTTTGCCTCATTATATTTCTCTAATGCCTCCGTGATCTGATCTATCCCCTTCTGCGCCGCCTCAATGGTGGCCTTCGACGTTGCGATCTCCAGAGTAAGATGCATCTTAGTCGCTTCCAGATCTGCTTTTGCCGTCAGGATCTTAGTCTCCGCCGCAGCAAGCTGCGCCGTAGTCTCACTTTTCTTATTGGCAAGTTCCGATTTTCCTTCTTCCAGCTTTGCCTTATTTTCGGCAATCTCATTCTTGCCGTCCTGAAGCTTCTGTTTATTCTCCTCCATTTCCTTGACGTTGTCATTGAGTTCCTGTTCACTGTCCAGCAGATCCTGTTTACTCTCTTCCAATTCCGCCCGGGCTTCGGCCAGTTGCTCCTGCCCGTCATATATTTCCTGCTTACCGTCGGCAAGCTCCTGTTCGGCATCTTTCATTTCATCATCGATATACGCAAATACCTGCTTATTGATGGCATCAATTTTTTCCTGCCTTATAATAACATTGACGCTCTCCTCAAACAGCCCGGTGGCGCTGGCCGAAGCAACGCCTTCTATACTTTCCAACTCCGGAATCACCAGATTCTGCGTCATCTCACTTACCTGTGCATCAGTCATCTCCGTATTACCGACGGCTGCGATCATGACCGGCAGCATATCGGGATTCAGCTTCATAATAATAGGGCTCCCGACAGAATCATCCCAATAGCTCTCAATCTGATCCAGAGTCTCTCTGATCTCCAAAGAAGCTGCATTCATATCCGTTGACTGTGCGAACTCCAGAATAACCATAGAATAATTTTCACTGGAAACGGAACTGATTCCTTCAATATTACTTACCGTCGCCATGGAAGCCTCCACCGGCTTCGTCACCACCATCTCTACAGTCTCCGGGCTGGCACCGGGATATGTCGTCATGATAATTACATAAGGAAGACTGATGCTCGGCAATAAATCCGTAGACATTTTCATAAAAGACACGACTCCGAGAACAATCACCAAAATAACCGCAACTAAAACTGTATATGGCTTCTTGACGCTGAATTTCCCCAACATAATAGACTCTCTCTTTCTGTTTATTGTCATTCTCTAATAAGAAATCACAAATAATTACCGTCCGACCAGTCGGTCGGCCGCCTTTTCAGTATATTTTGAAAGTTAAGGTCTGTCAATATTTCCGTTAATTTTTATAGTTTTTTAACAAATCGAGCGTTACGTTTCATACCCATGCCACAGCCTAAGCTCAGAGGGGATAATATCTGAGCGACCGGGTTGGCCAATGTGTGAAAAGTAACAATCCGAGTAATTTCCTAATTACATAAAAAGCACGGGCTGCCATACACAATGGCTTACCCGCGCTTATATGCTTGTCAAATTATACCTATAAAATTATTACTGTAAATTCATCACCGCGTTCTCTTCTCCGCCGCGCAACACAAACTCGATCGTATTAACAGACATCGACTGCGGCACTTCCACAATGCTGACCAGTTCCACCATACCGCCTGCCGGTACCACCTCGTTATATGTCTGCATGTCGTTTAGCAGCATCGTCGCTAACGCTCCCTTACTGGATTCGCCGTTGACCGACACACGGAACCTCGCGCCGCGTTCAAGCATGTTCAGTGTCTGATCGGAAGCCCCTGTGTTGAAAGCGGTAAACTTTAACACCAGAAGCTGCATTCCCTCTGTCGCATCCATTGAGAAGAAAACATTGTTCTCATCTGCATCCGGTGGATAACTCTGCGCCAGCTCATATCCTGTATATTGAATCGTAAAATCCTGAAAGCCATAATATTCTTCTATAGTAGCAGGTATCGCAATCGTCTCCTCATCCTGACTGACATCTACTACTTCCGTATCATCTACCGGCACTTCTTCCTGCTCCGGTTCCGGCTGTTCTGTCTCTTCCGGCTCCTCAGTCTGCGCCACATCTTCCGCAGTTTCATAATCCGTCGTATCAATCAGGCGCCCGCTGTGATATTTGTCGTATTTTAATAATACGCCTACCGCATATTCTGAAATTAAATCTGTCTCCTCCTGTGTCAGATCAGGCATCGTGGAACCACAACCGGTCAACAGCGCCGCTGCCATAATGCCACACAGTAATTTGCATGCTCTTTTCACGATCTATCCTCCCTGTCAGGACTGTATTCATCATCCCTGCACATTATTATAACGTAATATCCGCACAATTGTCTAGTGTAAACCAAAATTCCACACCATTGTCATAATTGACGACCCCATATTCCTGATTCATCGATTCCATAATCACCTTAACAATAGATAATCCGATACCGCTTCCGCCATATTCTCTCGTCCGTGCCTTATCCACTTTATAGAACTTTTCCCATACATGCTCCAGGCTTTCCTCCGGAATCGGACTGCCGGTATTAAAAACAGACACCCTCACCCGCTTCTCCTCTTCCCTTATCCTGACATCCACGATCTTTTCACCCTGCGCATAATTCATGGCGTTGGTAAAATAATTCATGAAGACTTCTTCTACTCTGAATTCATCACCCCATACATGGATCGTGCCGTAATCCTCCATACGAACCGATACGCCCTTCTGCCTGATCAGAATCTGCGCTGAAGCCACATAATTTCTAATAAGCGCCGTAATGTCAAACCGCTCCATATTCACGACCTCATTGCCAAATTCCAATTGATTCAACGTGAGCAGACGCTTGACCATCGTATTCATCTTAGCCGCCTCATCTATAATGACACCGCAGTAAAATTCCCGACTCTCCGCATCGTCATTGATCCCTTCCTGCAGTCCTTCCGCATACCCTTGAATCAACGCAATCGGCGTCTTCAATTCATGAGATACATTTGACAGAAAGTCTTTGCGCATCTCATCGATCTGCTCTTTTCTCTCAATATCCTTAAGCAGCTCATTGTTGGCTGTCTTTAATTCGGAAATCGTTTCCTCCAATGTCTCGGACAGCTCGTTAATATTATTGCCCAGTATGGCAATTTCCGTCTTGTCATTTCCGGTATATTTCGCGTTAAAATCCAAGTGTTTCATTCTCTCGGAAATATCCGCCAATTCCAAAATAGGTTTCGTTATGCGGTTAGACAACCATATAACCAATAACGCGCTCACGCCGATCGCACCCACGCCCACATACGTCAGAAAATGATTGGATATGGAAACACTTTCCCTGATTCCCTCCAATGCACTTCTTAACATAAAAAGAGAACCGCTGTCCAACATGCCCCACATTTCTATATATTCTGTCTGCGTACGGCCATCCGTGACAATCTGCATTTTGTAATTATCCCCTTCCCGCAGAACATCTTCGGGATCAACACCTATAATAATGTTATGCAGTAAATGCTTGATGACAAACTCCGAATCCGCCATAGACGTTTTGATTGTTTCGGAATCACTATCTGCCACCAGCACATTAATATTATATTTGCCGCATATTTTCTGCAGTTCAATATCATAATTGTCCGTTGTGATATCCCCGGCACTGGATGCCTCATTGATGCTGTTGTAAGCCTTGATCAACGCATTAATTTTATTGTTGATATAGTATTCCTCCAACAACGTGCTGTTGAGCAAAAGACACATAAGAATCGTACCCGCGACAAGCGATATCAAAATAATGACAAAATGTCTCTTTAATGAATATTTCATATTCGTCATTCTACCTCAAATTTATAGCCCATTCCCCAGATAGTTTTAATCAGTTCGCCTTTCGCTCCCATTTTACTGCGCAGCTTTTTCACGTGCGTATCAATTGTTCTTGCGTCTCCGAAGTAATCATAATTCCAGACACTGTTTAGTATCTTCTCTCTGGACAGAGCAATCCCCCTATTTTCCATAAAATAAGTCAGCAGTTCAAATTCCTTATAGCTCAGCTCTATCGGCGCTCCGTCTACAGATACGCTGTGCGCCGCCTTATTTACCGTAATACCGCCCGCTTCCAATATCTCATCGGCAGTGATCTGGCTGGTTCTGCGCAGAATCGCCTCCACTCTTGCCACAAGGATCTTCGGACTGAAAGGCTTCGAGATATACTCGTCCACCCCAAGCTCAAACCCTAACAGTTCATCCCTCTCATCAGACTTTGCCGTCAGCATGATGATCGGCACTTTCGAATATTCCCGTATCTCCTTGCACACCTGCCAGCCGTCCATCTTGGGCATCATCACATCCAGAATAATCAGTGCAATATCGTTTTGGTCAAAAAAGATATCTACTGCCTGTGCTCCATCCTCTGCCTCTACAACCTCATAATTGCTTTTGGTCAGGAAATCTCCCACCAGCTTCCGCATACGGCTCTCATCATCCACTACGAGAATTTTCAATCGTTCCATATTCTGATCCTCCATGTCGAACTGATTTTTCCAGATATTTAACCATAGTATACGACATAAATATGTAAAATTTGTGATTTTCTAAAATAAGATTTCATTTATTGCCATCCCCGCATCCGAGGCATGGTTTCTGTTGTGCAAACTTCCTTTGCACGGATCTGTACATTAAAAAAGCATGACCGCGGTTTCCCTGACCATGCCCTATTGATCCGATACCCGCACATTCTACACGGCTATCCTTCTATATTACAGATTGATTTAACGGTTCCCGCTGCCAACTGTTACTGATCCGCTTCCAAGTCTCTCTCTGCTCTGCGCACCGCCTGTTCTCTCTCGGTCAATTCCTGTTCCCACTCGGAATATTCATTGAGCACGGCTGTCTTGTAATTGAGTATTGTCGGAACATCACTCCGCAATGATAAAACGATCACAGCCGTAAGCGCCAGCGCCAATAAAATATTGATTGACACTGAGGTAATGAAGCGTCCTTTAAATTCCGGTTTTTGCCCCCTAGCCGCCATACTGTTTCTGATTGAGCGGTTATACTCCGTCTTGTTACTGAATGTCGCATATAAAGGAATGGGCTTGATCTTCTCCTGCGGCACACCGCATTTGATAAGCTGCGCCTGCATCCTATGCAGATACGACATGCCGACCGGTGTCATAAATACACGGTTTTCAATTGCCCTGTTGTAAACTAACAACACATTCTGCGGCTTGTGAAAATCGAGATGCTGCTCCAGATTAACGACCTTCTTCTCCTCCATCCTCGCAGTCTCCGCATCGGCAACCGTGCCGAACCGATAGCCGCCTACAACCAATTCCTCTTCCTTCTTATCCATAATGCTCCCTTACTACTTTCGGACGTAAGCGCCCTTAGTGCCCTTCTTTTTATTGAGTATATCTTATACTATGAAAAAAAGCAATCCGTCACTTGGACTCTAGGCGCTCTGGACAAACATAAAAGAGTGTAACCACTCTCTTATCATGCATAAGAAAAAAGTATAAATCAGTTATACTCCTACGTGGTAGTTGGATATACCAAAGAAAGGTATTTTAAAACTTACTACCACAACTATTACATTTCCATGTTTTTCCTACGTCATCAATTGCACCAACAGCTCCGAATACGGCAGTTTTAACAGCCCTTCTAGAAAATGTAATCTTTTTTAGATTTGTTGATTGGCAAATCGGACATTTAGGAATATTCTTTGTTACTTGTGTTTTTGGAAC
>JAAUZY010000085.1 GCA_014804355.1 Lachnospiraceae bacterium | reverse complement strand
TTTTTTATGTGAAAAAATGGGGAAACTCAAAAGACTCATTCAATCAGAACATTGAAGTTGTAAACAGTGCTTTTTCTCCCCGACAAACGTGACGTTACCGGTCTTTTTTACACAATATTTTCAGCTATAAGCTTTCCATGGTCATAATAAATATCATCATCCGGCGTTATTTGCCTTTGCACTTTTATTGGATTTCAAGTTCTTTTCAAAGAACTGCTCCAGTTTGTCAAACGGTATCACATTTTTGCTGCCTCCGTCATAAAGATCCGTATGAACAGCCTCCGGAATGATCAGCAGTTCCTTATTATCCGCATAAGGATTATCTTTCACCATATCCGCATATGCGTCACGGCTGAAATAGCAGGAATGCGCCTTTTCACCATGCATCACCAGAACGGCGCTGCGGATCTCATTGCTGTATTTCAGAATCGGCTGGTTCATAAAGGACATACAGCCAATCGCATTCCATCCTCCGTTTGAATTCAGGGAACGCTTATGATAGCCGCGGTCCGTTTTGTAATAGTCATAATAATCTGCCACATAGAAAGGGGCATCTGCTGGAAGCGGATCGACAACACCGCCGCCAAGTGCATAGCTGCCATTTTTATAATCCGTGATCCGTTGTGCGTTCATTGCCTTTTTCTTTTCATATCTCGCATCGGCAGAATCCTCCGAATCAAAATATCCGTTTGCATTGACTCGGGTCATATCATACATAGTAGAGGCAACCGTCGCTTTAATCCGGCTATCCAACGCCGCAGCGTTCAGAGCCAGACCGCCCCAGCCGCAGATTCCGATAATTCCTATCTTCTCCGGATCCACATTGTCCTGCACGGAAAGAAAATCTACTGCTGCCTGAAAATCTTCGGTATTGATATCAGGAGACGCCATATACCGGGGTTCCCCACTGCTCTCGCCCGTGAAAGACGGATCAAATGCAATCGTAAGAAAACCGCGCTCCGCCATTGTCTGGGCATACAGACCCGCTGCCTGCTCCTTTACTGCACCGAAGGGACCGCATACCGCAATAGCAGCCAGCCTACCCTCAGCCTCCTTGGGCTCGTAAAGATCTGCCGCCAGTGTAAAGCCATAACGGTTATGGAACATCACCTTACGGTGATTCACCTTTTCACTTTTCGGGAAAGTCTTATCCCACTCATTTGTTAATTCCAGTTTTATAGCATCAGCCATTTACATATACCTCTCTTTCTTTATACATTGATTTATTATTTACTGCTTTTCCATACGCCAGACTAAAAAGTCAAGACAGTCAACCCGTTCCTGACTTTCATGCAGTCTGTCCATCAAAGTGCACCGGTGTTTCCGCAATGTTTTAACAGCATCCTGAACCCGTCCATTATCATACAGCCGGCAAACCTCCATGATTGTTTCTAAATTACATCCTGCATCCTCTAAATTCTGAATCAGATCATCCGTATGACCGCCTCCCTTCCTGCTATGTCTGTATTATATCCTCTTGATTTTCATTTCGCTAATGTCTATAATTTATATCGTGATATAAATTTGGGGAATATCATAGGAGGGATCTTCTTGGAATTAAGAACGATGAGATATTTTCTTGCGGTGGCAAGAGAGGAAAATATGACCCGCGCGGCTGAACTTCTTCACGTTACCCAGCCCACGCTTTCAAAACAGTTAAAAGCTCTGGAAGATGAGCTTGGTAAGAAGCTGTTCCTGCGGCACAGTTTCAGTATCCAACTTACAGAGGAAGGTATTCTGTTACGAAAACGGGCGGAAGATCTGGTAAAAATGGCGGACAAGATTACCGCTGAATTTCTCACATTAGATGATGTTTTAGGCGGCGACGTCTACTTTGGTCTTGCAGAATCATATCAGGTCAGACATCTTGCCGCCGCAATCAGAACATTCAAGGACATCTGCCCTGACCTGCATTACCATATAACCAGCGGCGACACTGAACAGGTTACGGAAAAGCTGGATAAAGGCATCATAGATTTCGCGGTGCTGGCACAGGAACCAAATACAGTAAAGTACCATTACCTTGCTTTTCCCGAAGCCGATGTATGGGGTCTTATCATGCCACAGGACTGTCCGCTGGCACAAAAGCAGGCTGTCTGCGCAGATGATTTGATCGGGCTTCCGCTATTCTGTTCAGAACAGGGCTGGAATCATGATATTTCCAAATGGTGCGGAAACAAAATGGACGAGCTGCATCTTGAAGGCTCGTTCCGTCTGTCCTATAACGGTTCCATTTTTGTCAAAGAGGGGCTGGGTTATCTTTTAACTTTTGAACATCTGATTGATACAAGTCAGAACAGCGGACTTACCTTCCGTCCGCTTACCCCAAGACTTGAAACGAAAATATATCTGATCTGGAAAAAATATCAGGTGTTTACTCCTATTGCAGAGCGATTACTGAAAAACCTGAAAAGTTGTTTTGAAAACACGCGAACTGAACATTTTAGTACCAGTCATGCTTCTCGCCACGGTCGAAAGCATTGATCCGCTGCAATTCCTTCTCTGTCAATTCAAATTCAAACAATTCAGTCGTATACCGTCTGCAACCGCTTTTTCCATTTCGTGATAAGCCTCCACACCACCTACTCCTGGATGGTGAAGCAGCGTCATATCAATGTAACCGATATCTAATTGGGTGTGTTTGTAAAACTTTTCTCTGAAATTTAGTTTATCCAGCACCAAAAAGGTGTATCAAGTCAGACATTTTTACTTCGTCACGATACACCTTTTTGTATGATAATCTATCTTTATTCCATTTATACAAGACTAATCTTCTTCAAAATCCACATAAATATCCCGGATGTTCTTTTCTATATTTACTCCATGAATATAGCCAAAATTTATTTTTCGCTCACGTATTACATTCATGAATTGATAGTATTTTGAATGGCTAATTGTATCAGTGAAGAAATAGACATAATCTGCTTTGTCAACAATCGAAACATCTGTCGATCCACTGGCCTTTGGATTGACAAATATCCAGTCTGGGAATTCCTTCTTCATCTTCGATAACCAATTCGAATGTCCGCCCACTATAACGATCCGATAGTTGGCAATCGTTTCCTTCATACTTTCAATCGTCTTATCTGTTATGGGACTATCGCTTTCTGTTAAACTATACACATAATTTCTAAGCACTGCCAGTTCATGGTTCGATGCTTCCAGCAGTTTTCTAATATCTTTTGAATCCTCTTCTATCCTTCTTTTTTCAGCCAAACTGGCACGCAGACTGCTGTTATCTGACTCAAGCTTGTGGATTTTACGGCGTAATTTATCCACTTCCGCATAGAGTACAGAATCTTCATGCCTGCATCCATTTGTTCCGGCAGATTCTGCATATTCTTTTACCTGTCTTTCTTCCTTAACATTCCCTAGTCTGCCAGCCTTGACCTGCACATCCTCTGGATGAAACATCGGCGGAAATTCATCATAATAAAATGTTCCTGATTCTCCATAAGCCAATGTTTTGAGTGTTTCAGCCAGCCAGGACGAATTACACGTCATTGCGCTTGCACAATGAAGGATCGTTCCATAAAGCGTAAGCTCCTCTGCGGAATATTCTCTATTGCTTTTGGGGAAAGTCTTCTTCAATATGGAAAGCGCAATGGCAAGGCGATCTTCCAATCCTCTGTCATTTTCATCACACCAATCTGCATATTCCGGACTGTATCCCAGCCATTGAAATACATTTCCGAGGAATTTCGACATCTTTGCATCAAGGGAATATAATTTTTTCTGATTGAAATGCTCATCTATTTCCTTCCGACACTCCTTATAGCTGTCACCCGCTGCTTCGTCAAACGAAAACCCGCCGCTAAAACCAAATTGATTGCTAAATTCATCTAAGATTCTGTATACAACATTACATTCCACGTCAATCTTAATGCCATATAATGATGCTATAAATAGAATCCTTGACAGATTTGCATAGTAAGGACATCTTCTTCCTTCGGGCTTTGCCAATGCCAGCAGTTCACTGAGTGACATCGTGCTGAATCTTTTGATTATCCGGTATTCCTTTTTATAATATGTTTTATGCAAATACAGAAATAATGCTTTCGTATATTCGCTTCCGCTATTCACTGCATTCATCATCAGTCCAAGCGTAAATCTGTTAAACACCAGTTCCGGCCAGTCTTCACCGGACTGAATATCGAAATACTCTACATCTTGGTGCTCTGGAATGTTTGCAAATTCATGGGTGTAAAAATCCCGTGCGATTAGCGGGAAATCTTCCCTCATCTCATCGTTTATAAAAAAATCAACAAAAAAACGTTCACACCCATATGCATCCGGTGTCATTTCATTAAAATCCGGCATCAACTTTTTATCATCATGAAATTTCATCAAATAATTAACAAAGTTTCCGCTTGATTCTACCATATTTTGAAGCGGGTTATTTAATACATCTATATCTTGCAGCCCACCAAGCGGGAAATTAACATTCTTCATGCATATTGTACCTCACAATGTTCCACACAGCAGCTTTCATTGCCTCCCTACCCCTGCGGTTTCATAATTACTTTGATGGGAGAGGCCTCTCCTTTTTTAAAAAGCCCTGCTACTGAATAATCCAGATACTTTTTTCCGATTTTCTCATCAGCGGTCCTGCCCTTGAATATAATTCTGCCTGCATCAAGCGCTTCATTGTACGGAATGGTTTCCCGCACCTCATCTTCAGCCGGAAGCCATTCATCTATCTGATATACCTCTTTCACAATCCCGTAAGCAACAGCTAAAGCATAGTCTGCTTTCTCCACACTGGCAATCTTTCTCTTCCAGCATCCCCGTGTCACATCGTACAGTTCCGTTTCGCCCATTCCTTCACGAAACGACTTGTTGACTTTGATAATTACGATATTATCTCTGATATCTTCCAATGTAAGCTTCTGTGACATACTTCTGTAACCCCAAGCACTACAGATAAATATTCCAATATCCCTTTCTATCGGATCCCACTCTTTCTATAATGCCCTTTTCTCTTAGATTTTTAAGTTTAATAGATACAGTTTTTCTACTTATATCAAGCATTTCAGCAAGTTCAGTAGTTTTATATTTTGAGTTATCTTTTAATAACTCAATAATCCTTTTTTCTGTAACATCTGTA
>JAAUZY010000084.1 GCA_014804355.1 Lachnospiraceae bacterium | reverse complement strand
GGTCTTTTACAAGCATTTTTTTAATTTCTTCATATTCTCCCAATTCTTCCAAGGGAGCAAGCAAAGTCCTCACATCTTACCTCCATGATTTTTGTTTCCATATAATATTTCTGTCACAATATCGTTTAGATTGCTCTACCACTTAACATGCTAATCCCTATAACGTAAGAATTTCCTATAGAATAAAAAACTCTGTCTATACATAACTTGCAATGTAACTCGTAATCTTCTTTTCAAGTCCTTTTTTATGCCTGCTGTATCTTTTTATTAAATAAATTCATCGCTGCATCCGCGCCTTCCATGATCATTACTTCAATGGCGGCCGCGGCACGCTTAGCGCTCTCATCCATGATTTCCCGTTCTTCCTTGGGAAAATGTCCCAATACATAATCCACTAAGTCATAGCCTTCCGGTTTCTGTCCCACGCCCATCTTGACCCGCTGAAATTCATCATGTCCAAGATGCAGAATGATATTCTTCAGTCCGTTATGCCCGCCGGCGCTTCCCTTTTTCCGAATGCGGATCTGCCCTACGTCCAGACTGATATCGTCTGAGACTACAATCAGCTCGCTCTTTTCGTCCGCTTTATAAAAGTCTATGACTTCCCTGACGCTTTCACCACTCAAATTCATGTATGTCTGGGGCTTAACTAAGACTGCCTTCTGTCCGCCCACGAACCCCTTGCCGATAAGCGCCTTATGCTTACGCTCCTTCACGGTAATGTTATTCTTATCGGCGATGACATCGATCACGTCAAAGCCGATATTATGTCTTGTGTTCTGATACTGCCTGTCCGGATTTCCCAGACCTACGATGATGTACATAGTTACCTCGATTCTCCATGCTGCCGCAGATACGGCAATAATATTGACTGTTTCTTATTCTATCAATATTTTTCCGTTCCTACAAGAATTGTTTCATTGAAGACATAAAAAAAGGACGCTTTCCGCGTCCTTTTTTCTTCTTTCCACACTGCATTTGTTACTCATCATCAGATTCTAAAAGCGCCTTCTCATAGCTTTCCAGAATAATCTTCTGTATTCTGTCGCGGGTATCTGAGTTGATTGGATGTGCAATATCCCGATACTCACCATCATTAGCCTTCTTGCTTGGCATTGCAATGAAAAGACCTTTTTCACCTTCGATTACTTTAATGTCATGAACCACGAATTCATCGTCTATGGTAATCGAGACGATTGCCTTCATTTTGCTGTCTTGAGTCATTTTACGCACGCGGACATCAGTAATTCTCATGAAGCTCAGCCTCCTTATCATATGATACCGAACAGGAATCTGTCGGTTTTCACAAGCTTTTCCACATAAGTCATACTCATCAAGCCACGTAGCTTGTAATAAACATTTAGTTAATAACGCCCATGCCTCTTACACAATATTTCTATCGATTATAGCAACCGCCTTTCCATCATACCATTAAATTACATATCTGTCATTATGTTCTACCACAATTTCTATTCCGTCCTCACCTCTGTGGTAAGAATTCGCACGTATCGTACCCCTGCTTTCCACGATACAATTCTCAATATGCGTATTATCCCCAATATACACATCATTCAAGATGATGGAATTTTTAATATAGCAGTTATTACCGATATACGTCTTCTTAAAAATCACGGAATCCTCAACCTTACCATTCACAATACATCCGCTGGAAATCAGACTGTTTCTGATACTCGCTCCCACGTTGTATTTTGCCGGCGGCAGATCATCTACCTTAGAATAAATATCCGGATATTGTCTGAAGAAGTAATCCCTGATCTCCGGACGAAGGAAATCCATATTCGTCTTGTAGTAATCTTCCACCGTGGCAATATTGCTCCAGTAATCCTTGATCTTATATCCGAAGATTCGTTTCATATTTTTATATCGGATCAAGATGTCCTTAACGAAGTCATATCTGTCTTCTTCCGCACACTTTTCGATCATTTCGATCAACTGTCTTCTTCTGACTACATAGACACCGCATGAAATCGTATTGGACTTGGCAATCACCGGTTTTTCTTCAAATTCCTCAATGCGGCACTCTTCATTCATCTTGACCGTACCGAATCTCTCAACATTGACATCGGGTGACATGTCTTTACATACTACCGTGATATCAGCTTTCTTATCAATGTGGTATTCCAGAATCTTATTATAATCCATTTTGTACACACAGTCACCGGAAGATATTACCACGTAAGGCTCATGGCTGTTCTTTAACCATGACAGATTCTGTGCAATGGCATCTGCCGTACCACGGTACCATGCATTACTCTCCGCTGTTACCGCAGGCGTAAATACGAACAATCCGCCCTGCTTACGACCGAAATCCCACCATTTGGATGAACTCAAATGCTCGTTCAGGCTTCCCGCATTATACTGCGTAAATACGGCAACCTTATTAATGTGGGAATTGGACATATTGCTCAGTGCAAAGTCAATGCTTCGATAACTGCCTGCAATCGGCATCGCACAAACCGCACGTTTCTGTGTCAGTTCCTTAATTCTATGATTATTACCACCCGCTAAGACAATTCCAATCGCTCTCACTATTTATCACCTGCCTTAATTAAAGTTTTTCCGCTCGGAAGATTTCCGTCTTTATAGTCCTCCGCGCTCGTCACGCCGAAAATAACCGAATTCTTTCCGACGGAAACACCCTGCGGGATAACACTCTTCTCTCCCACAGCCACAATACCGTGATTATAAATGTGAGGATCGGTCTCATTCTCAGCCTCTTCGCCGACACCCAGCTTGACATTATCCTCAATCAGGACATTCTCTGCAATAATAGACTTATATAATTCACAATTACTGCAGATCTTCGTCTCATTCATGATGATGGAATCTCTGACAACAGTACCTGCTCCTATTGTAACGCCACAGCCGATCACAGAATTATATACCTTGCCGTATATCTCAGACCCTTCTCCGATAATACTTCTCTCTACAACGCTGTCATTAGACAGATACTGAGGCGGCAGAATCTCACTTTTCGTATAGATCTTCCAATACTCCTCATAGAGATTGAATTCCGGAACAAGGTCGATCAGCTCCATGTTTGCTTCCCAGTAAGAATTCAATGTTCCTACATCTTTCCAGTAACCGTTAAACTCATAGGCATAAAGAGGTGCACCTTTCGCATGGCAGTACGGAATCAAATGTTTTCCGAAGTCTAATCCCGGCTGTTCCGCATTGGTAAGCAGTGCTTCCTTAAGTGTCTTCCAATTAAAGATATATATACCCATGGAAGCAAGATTACTTCTCGGATTCTCCGGTTTCTCTTCGAAATCTACGATCTTGCGGTCCTTGTCCGTAATCATGATACCGAAACGCTTCGCCTCTTCCATCGGAACAGGCATAACTGCAATCGTTACTTCGGCGCCGTTCTGCTTGTGGAAATCAAGCATGACCTCATAATCCATCTTATAAATATGATCACCTGACAAGATCAGCACGTATTCCGGATTAAAACTCTCCATGTAATCCATATTCTGATAGATCGCATTAGCAGTACCCGTATACCATTCACTGTTCGCGCTCTTCTCATAGGGCGGAAGTACCGTCACACCGCCGATATTCCTGTCGAGATCCCACGGAATACCGATACCGATGTGCGTGTTCAGTCGAAGCGGCTGATACTGTGTCAACACGCCGACCGTATCAACGCCTGAATTAATACAGTTACTGAGCGGAAAGTCGATAATCCTATATTTACTGCCAAAGGATACAGCAGGTTTTGCAACC
The DNA here is from genome assembly GCA_014804355.1 of Lachnospiraceae bacterium. Classification (GTDB taxonomy): domain Bacteria; phylum Bacillota; class Clostridia; order Lachnospirales; family Lachnospiraceae; genus UBA3282. The sequence goes on along the minus strand of JAAUZY010000084.1, from coordinate 70,135 downwards.
TTTGACGTAAACACCCCTAATCTGCTTCCCTGACCGCCAGCAAGCAGCATGGCAATCATTTCCTTCTTTACCATCCGTATCACCTCTTGTTTCCTAAATTTTTTTAATATATATATTAAAATTAAAAGCCTATTTTGTTTTGTTTGTTAATTATACCACAATTCAAAGGGAAAGTGAATATTATTTACAAATTTATTCAATCAACACTTTTCCGAGTGTGTTAATAATATACAATATTTTGCTTTACATTTCAATATATTTGTCTATTTTCAACATACTTCTTTTATTAGACATAAATTCATTAATCCTATTGTATAAATTGTATCCAAAAAAGAGTCAATCCGTTTCTTTTCCAAATTCCTATTGGTTTTTTTATATGAAATGAGTATAATACTAGTAAAAATGAAATATAGGGAGATTTCCATGTATCAGATTAACTTTAAAGACCCAATTCATATATATTTTATCGGGATCGGCGGCATCAGCATGAGCGGACTCGCCGAGATTCTTCTTTCTGAAGGATTCCGTATATCCGGCTCCGACAGAACCCCGTCTCCGCTCACCCACCGGCTGGAAGAGCAGGGTGCCGTCATATATTATGGCCAGCGCGCGGAGAATCTTACACCGGATATCGATGTGGCAGTCTATACCAGCGCCATCAAACCGGATAATCCGGAGATGACCGCCGCAGACAGCCTGCACATTCCGCTTCTTACCAGAGCCCAGCTTCTGGGGCAGATGATGCAAAATTATAAGATTCCCATCGCCGTAAGCGGCACTCACGGCAAAACCACCACCACCTCCATGATCTCCCAGATCCTTTTGGAAAACGATGATGATCCCACCCTGTCCATCGGCGGCATCTACAAACCGATCGGCGGCAATATCCGCGTCGGTTCCTCTGACCTTTTTGTCACGGAAGCCTGTGAATATACTAACAGTTTCTTAAGTTTCTATCCCCGAATCAGCATTATACTTAATATAGAAGAAGACCATCTGGACTTCTTTAAGGACATTGACGATATCCGCAGATCTTTTCACAAATTTGCCCGCCTTCTGCCGGCCGACGGCACGCTGATTATAAGCGGTGATATAGCGCACTGCGAAGAACTCACGTCCGATCTTACTTGCAGGGTTATCACCTACGGTTCAAGCGCCGATTACGACTATTATCCGAAAGACATCACATATGATGCATCGGGTTGTCCTTCTTTTCATCTTATGCGCCGAAACGGCAAAGAAGAAGTGTTTTCTTTAAAAGTTCCCGGAGAGCACAACGTCTATAATGCCATAGCGGCTATCGCTCTTGCCGATCTGCTCGGAATATCCGACGAGGTGACCGCGAAGGCGCTGCTCCACTACGGCGGCACGGACAGACGCTTCGAATACAAGGGGAAGGTAAACGGCTTTACCATTATCGACGACTACGCCCACCACCCGACGGAGATCCGTGCAACCCTTCTTGCCGCTAAGAATTACCCCCACCGTACTACCTGGTGCGTGTTCCAGCCTCATACTTACTCGAGGACCAAAGCATTTTTAAAAGACTTTGCCGCTGCCCTGTCACTGTCCGATGAGATAGTACTCGCCGACATCTATGCGGCCAGAGAGAAAGATACTCTGGGGATCAGTTCCAAGACACTGCAGCAGGAGATCGAGAAGTCCGGCCATCAGTGTTATTACTTTCCTTCTTTTGAAGAGATTGAAAACTTTCTTCTGAAAAAATGCACAAAGGATGATTTGTTGATAACTATGGGGGCAGGTGATGTCGTAAAAATCGGCGAAAACCTACTGCGAAAATAATTATTCACAATATCCACAGAAAACAGTCGAAATATCCGTCGCTTTTCTGTGGATATTTTTATGTATAACTTTCCTTGTTTTTATCGGTACTTCCGTATGCTATCCACATTATCCACATTTGATGAACCCTTGTTCCCTGTTTTGATTATGGCAGTTTGCCTATTTCATTTTAAAAACCGCTATGCTATAATTCAGCATGTGCTATATAGGGGCACAATGAGTTCCCTTGCGGAACAGAGGTGGTGTTGAAATGAGTCATGTAACAATATATCAGGATAATTATGCCGATTCTACGGTTATTTCCAACCGTTTTATCGACGAATACATGGAGGACGCGAACGATGCACAGCTTAAGATCTATCTGTATCTGATCCGCATGATGAGCGCCAGACTCTCTACCAGTATATCCGGTATTGCGGACATGTTTAATTACACTGAAAAAGATGTTATGCGCGCTCTGAAATATTGGGAGAAGAAACGTCTTCTGACATTGGAATATGACGACAATAAGACCGTTACCGGTATCCATCTGATGGACTTCGCTCAACCTGTTTCCGCTCCGGCCATTGCACCTGTTCCGTCGGTATCCGCCGCAGCGGCAGCTCCGCTTGCCTCCGTCGTGCCGATCTCTTCCAAATTAAACACGGAAGAGGACGAAGATGCTTACATAAAACCTAACTATACTCTGGATGAACTGAAAGCTTTTAAATCTGATGAGGCAACTTCCAGACTCCTCTTTATCACGGAACAGTATTTGAAGAAAACGCTCAGCCCGTCGGAAGTCCGCACGATCCTTTTTATCTCGGACAAGCTGGGATTCTCCGAAGATCTGATCGATTATCTGATCCAGTATTGTGTGGATCGCGACAAGAAGGATCTCAGATACATAGAGAAAGTTGCAATCAGCTGGGCACAGCAGGGCATAACTACTCCCAAACAGGCTTCCCGCTTAGCGGGCAAATACGACAAAATCGTGTATGATATCATGAAAGCGCTCGGAAAGAACGGTACTCCGACTCAAACAGAAGCTTCCTATATCACGCGCTGGATCAAGGAATACGGTTTCACAGCCGATGTCATCTATACCGCCTGCGAACGTACCGTACTCGCCACGGACAAGCATCGTCTGGAATACGCCGACAGCATATTGACCAGTTGGTATCAGGCCGGCGTACATCACAAGAGTGATATTCAGCTGCTGGACGATCACTATCACAAAACGAAGCCGTCCAGAGCCGCTTCCACTAATAAATTTAATCAATTTAAACAGAACAACTATGATTTCGACGTTTTAGAGCAGGAATTGTTAAGCAATTAAAAAAAGTAAATCGCTTCGCGATTAACTTTGCGAGATTCGCTTCGCGAACTCGTGCATGTACGTAGAAATTTCCTGCCAACCAAAAGGAGTACCATCGTGTCGCTGACGAATGCCCAATACGATATGATTCTTCATCAATATGAGATGAAACAGTTTAAAAGCCGCCGTGATGCGGAACAAAGACTGGCATATGTCTATGATCATATTCCCGCTTACCGCGAGCTGGAAGAAGCTGTGGCCAGCGTTTCCGTCTCACAAGGTAAAAAGCTTCTTAACGGCGATCCCGACGCCATGGAAGATCTGCGTGATTCCCTTGCGGAATTATCCGGGCGCAAAGCGCAGCTTCTGGAAGATGCCGGACTGGCTCCCGATTATCTGGAACCGGTCTATGAATGTCCGGACTGTAAAGATACCGGATATGCGGACGGACAGAAATGCCACTGTTTTAAGCAGGCTATGATCACTCTTCTCTACGAGCAGTCCAATATCCGCGAGATGCTCCGGACAGAGAACTTTGATTCACTTTCTTATGAATACTACGGCGGCGAGGATCTGTCACGTTTCAGAAACGCAGTAAACACCTGCCGCAATTTTATAAAAAATTTCAATTCTGACTACCATAATCTGTTTTTTTATGGTACAGTGGGTACGGGAAAATCATTTCTTTCCGGCTGTGTTGCTAAAGAACTGATTGAGAGCGGACATTCCGTTATCTATTTCAGTGCGACCGGTCTTTTTGATTTACTATCGAAGAATTCCTTTGATTATAAGAATAGGGATGAACTGCGGGAAACTTATGCGGACTTATATCAATGCGATCTTCTTATCATTGATGATTTAGGCACCGAGCTGACTAATCAGTTCGTGACTTCCCAGCTTTTTTCGCTTTTAAACGAGCGGCATATGGGAAAAAAAGCGACCGTGATCTCCACAAATCTGTCATTGGAGGAATTAAGGAACCGGTATTCCGACCGTATCTTCTCCCGGATAACCAGTCACTATGAAATCTGTAAACTGACCGGGCAGGATATCCGAATGTACAAGAAACGATTGATGAACAGAAAGTGAGGATTTTTCATGACCAGACGTGAGGAAAAAAGAAATCTGGAGACCATTCCCGTAGGATCCCTCGGAATTATTCCGCTGGAGGGCTGCAGACCTTTAGGCGAGATGGTTGACTACTATCTCGTAAAGTGGAGAACAGAGCGCGAGAGCGAGCATAAAGACTCTCTTGCCTTCTCCGGTTACCAGAGAGATTCCTATATTCTCAAAGCCGATGTACCGCGATTCGGTTCGGGTGAAGCAAAAGGCGTGATCAAACAGTCTGTGCGCGGCTCCGACCTCTATCTCTTAGTGGATGTGGCCAACTACAGTTTAACCTACTCGCTCTGCGGTCATGAAAATCATATGTCACCCGATGACCATTATCAGGATCTGAAGCGTATTATTGCTGCCGTGGGCGGTAAGGCGCGACGTATCACGGTCATCATGCCTTTCCTTTACGAGAGCAGACAGCATAAGCGAACCGCCAGAGAATCTCTGGACTGTGCGCTTGCACTGCAGGAAATGGTAAATATGGGCGTGGATAACATCATTACTTTCGATGCCCACGATCCCCGTGTGCAGAACGCCATTCCGCTGCACGGCTTCGAGACCGTACAGCCCGCCTATCAGTTTGTCAAAGGTCTGTTGACCCATGTGAAAGATTTAACGATAGACAGCGATCATATGATGGTAATCAGTCCGGATGAGGGCGGTATGAGCCGTGCAATCTACATCGCCAATGTGCTTGGTCTGGATATGGGTATGTTCTACAAGAGAAGAGATTACACCCGGATCGTAGGCGGCAGAAATCCCATTGTTGCGCATGAGTTCTTAGGTTCCAGCGTAGAAGGTAAAGACATGATCATTATCGATGACATGATCTCCTCCGGAGAGAGTGTTCTGGAAGTCGCATCTGCCTTAAAAGAACGCAAGGCGAACAGAATTTTCGTGTTCTCCACCTTTGGTCTATTCACCGCAGGATTGGATCGTTTCGATGCGGCATATGCCGATGATACGATCTGCCGCGTTCTGACCACGAACCTGATCTACCAGACACCGGAACTGCTTTCCAGAGAATGGTATATTGACTGCGATATGAGCAAGTATATCGCCTATATTATTGACACCTTGAACCATGACACCTCCATCAGCGACCTGCTGAATCCCGTGGAACGTATTCAGTCGGTCGTGGCAAGATATAATGCGGGGGAATTGGAATAATATATTGGAATAATATGAAGAAGGCTCCCGCAGGAGCCTTCTGTTTGTATTAATTTTGTTATTTACTGTTTTTCCCTTTATGGTTAGTTCCACTTGTTGTTCTTATATGTCACGCCGCTCACACTGCCACCGAATCCCGACCATTCGACGGGTGCCTTGTCTCCGGTGCAGTTTTCTATCTTGACGCCTTTCACATGAGCATTCAACTGTCCGAGAATCTGAATGGTTCCCTTGGCGTTTCCTCGAAACGTGCAACCGGATATTGTTACATTGCTGCAGGTTTTGCCGCTGTTCGGCTCAATGTCAATGCCGTATTGCGGGTCTGTTCCGTTTGCATAATTAAACTGGCTGTTTCTTACCGTAACATTAGACGCATCCGTAATGGAAAGATTGTTTCTTCTGTTATGGTGAAGATTACAGTTTTCGATTATGACACCGCTGCTGGCTTTATTCGGTCCATCATAGAAGCCGATATAAATACCGTCTCCCCAGCATTTGGATACTTCCACATCGCTGATATAAACATTTGTGCAGCCGGATATCTTAATGCCCTGACCCCACTCGCCGCCTCCGCCGTGTGTATCACGGTCGCCGACGATCTGCCCGCCGGAAATAGTTACATTTTTGCGGCCAAAGGCCCATATTACCTGATAATTTTCGCTGCTGTTTTTAAGCGCCACAAGCTTTGCATTTGACGACATGATCAGATTCTGATTATCTGTCAGAATGAGTCCACCCATATCTTTCACGGTGTTGATGTGATAAGTGCCGTCGGGTATATATACAGTATCATAGGCGCCACCACTATGTTCAGCCTTTCGCAAAAGTTCGTTGATGGCTGCGGTATCATCCTTACATCCCGGTTCCTGCTCATATGTGAGCACATTGCTGCTATTTAGCTCGTCGTCACTGACTCTTTTTACAATAAAATGACATTGCTGGACAGATTGGTTGTTGACAGATACTTTAATTGTAACCATACCGAATCTGTTCATGGTGACCAGCCCTTTGCCATCTACGGTTGCCACCGACTTATTCGTGCTTTCAAATGTGAACGCATCATAATCAATCTCGCTATCACCAGATTGAATAAATGTCAGTTGATAAGTGTCACCTGTTTGTTTCTGGATTGTCTGGTCTTTCTCTTTGAGAGTCGGCACGCTTATCTTTACCGTACACGTTGCTTTTTTATTGCCGTCCTGTGCAATTGCCGTTATGGTCACTGTTCCGGTTTTCAATACAGTGATATCGGCCTTGACGGTAAGGACATTGTTCGTGCCAGATTCATCTGCGGCTGTCTCAACTGCTTTAACAGTCGCAATATTGCTGTTGGAGGTAGTCCAGATCACAGTCGGATTCGTTATCTCCTGGGAAGCATCTTTTGGTGTTATCGTAGCGGTAAGAGTTCTTTTACCTTTTTCGGCAAGAGAGATATTAAGGCTGGTTTTGTCTAGCTTGATACTCTTTACACGGTTTGTCAGATACGCTTTCTTTAAGATCTTAAAGGAGCAGATCTTTGTCCCGCCATAATTTCCGATTCCGCGTAATGTCACTTTAGCAGTGCCTGCTTTGGTATTGTTCTTGTACTCTGACTCTATAATTTCATAGCACCTCTCCGTTAATTCATTCCGCTTATTTTTCATATCAGCAGCGCTTACATACACGTGGATATCATTCGGTGTTAATGTGATTTCCTCACCGGTATACTCCTGAGGATCGATTGTGATCTTTAATTTACTGATATTGTCCTTAAAAATCCGATAACTGCCGCTAATCGTAGAACCCTCATAATATCCTTTTCCTTGTACTTCCACGTTAACGATGCTATTCGCTTTCGGAGACTGCCCGCTTCCAATATCTTCATATGTATAGCTAATATCTTTGTAATAATCCTTTCCCGCTGCCAGCTTTTTACCATTCACATCTTTAATTGTTACGCTGGATTTCCATGCGTTTGGCTTCTCGCTGTATGGCTTATCCGGAATGGATATTGTCGCTTTACTGATATCGCCGGGCGTTACCTCAAGCTCCTCGATCCTGCTGTATCCCTTATAATTTCCTTTGCCGCTAATCTCACAGCTCATGATTTTCCCCGGAGCTGTGTTGTTTTTTAATTTTACTGTATAATCGGTCTTATTTTTCAGGACATTATTATCCTGATCTTTCAAGACAAATTCCGGCACCGCTCCGCCTTTTTGATAAGCCACGGAAAGCTTGCCGTTATCATCTTTTACGTTCTTCCAAATAAGCTTAAAATTCTGCAGATCTCCATTTGGTGTAATCACGTATTGTTTCTTAAGTGACCCTTTGTATCTTCCCTTTCCGGTAAAAGTGACCGTCACCTTTCCGGCTTTTTTTGCATTGCTGTACTTTATGGTATAATCCTGCCCTTCCCTGAGCGCTTCCTTCCCTATTCCAAAGGTCAGCAGACCATCTTTTTCCTGAAAAATTCCGCCCTCCTCATTTATCATTTTCTGGGAAAAGGTGATACTATCCTTCCACTTTTCTCCCAAATCGGCATCTTTAATATTCCGGTCGCCTACCAATTTCAAATTCACTTTTTTGTAACCATAATACCCCGCATCTACGCCGGCTTTACTGGGATATACCATCACATAGGCGCCTGTTATATCTTCCGCATACACTTCATAATCATAAAGACCTTCCAAAGTCGTCTTACCCACTTTAATACTGCTAATTGTTACATCAGATTTGGATAAAGGCGTCCCATGATACTCGTACTGTTTTTTATCAAGCGTCACCGTTGCAGTGCTAAAATTAAAGTTCTTATTTCCAACAACTACAAGCTGCATTTTGAAAGATCCCGTATAATTACCGATTCCTTTGACGATATAATTGTATACCTTGCTCGGTTCATAAGAAGCACCCTTTGTATAATCTTTCGGCATGGGAACAAAATCTTTATCGCCTTCCGGAACACTAACATAATCACATACAAAATCTTTATTGGCTTTCAGCTTAGCCTTGCCAAACGTCAGCTCAGGATTGGGAATTTTCAGCGTTTTGCTGTAATTAACCGCCTGTACATAGCCCGATGACTGCCCCTCACCAACGTCGCTTCCATCGGCACTGTCTTTATTTGTGTTGTATATATCAGTATCTTTTATATTTGCGGGTTTGATCGTATAATACAAAGTCACGCTGCCACTATACTGCCCCTTCAGGGTAACAGTAACGCTCGGCGCTTTAACGGAATTCCATGCAGCCGCGTTGACATTATTCTTATACGTCAGTGTATAATCCGTCTTTTCCTGTAACGGAATATCCTTATAGTATATGCGGATATCCTGCGTAATCTTTTGTCCCGTATAGACAAAATCATCGCTTTCTTTCTCAAAACCTGCCACCCAGATGTCGCCGGAAAGGTCGATTACCTGATCAGTGTCAGGGCGCACAACTTCCACCTTGACTACAGCCGTAATATCGTCGTACTCCGCAGTAATTTGCGCCTTACCCTCCGCACGTGCCGATATCACACCATTCTGGTCTACTGCTGCCACTTTTTTGTCACTGCTTGACCACGAAGCCTGTACCGGAATATCCCCCGGTACAATCGTTGCAGTAACTTGTTTCGGAGCGTCTCCGGGAATCATCTTTATATCTGTTTCAGATAAAATCAGCCTAATGTCCTCTTCCCCTGAACCGAGTTGTACATCATTTCCTGAAATGGTAGAAATCATCTCTTCTGCCTGATCCGCTTCCGTATTCTCAGAATCAACCGTTTCTGATGTTTCATCCTCTTCAGGCTTCTCCAAATCAACTGCTTCCGATGTTTCATCCGCATCGGCATTCTCAGAATCAACTGTTTCCGATACTTTATCGATATCATTTTCTTCCGCCAACACGCCGTCCGTAGATTCGCCTTCGTCTATCGTATCATCCTGCGCCTTATCCATATCAACGTTCCGGGGCACGAACGGTACTGTTGCTGCCGCATAAAAAGCTTTATCCTTATCTTCCTCTGCGCCCAGATAATAAGCTGCCCGAATATAGTAGTCGTAATCATCCTGCCCGTCAGCCTCTTCTGGAGCAAGCTCCATCATTTTATAGTAATCGCTCTCTTCGTCTTCGTTCTCCGTCATTGTAAAATACGGCGAATCAGACACAATTTCAAAGTCCGTCCAATCGTCTTCTTCATTCATAAGATTGGCGCTGCCCGCTGCCGTTCCTTTCTCTCCTCGGAGAATACTCCAAAGCAGCGTACCGTTTTCTTCCTGCTCGGGTATTGTATCGATGTCGTAATTGACAAATAACACCAGACCTTCTGACGATTCGAACGAAACCGGCGAATCGTATATAAATTCGGAATCATCCGGACCGGGAAGTTCTTCTCCCTTTTTGATCTGTCCGATATGCATGGCAGGCAATTCCTTTTCGGAATCTGTAATCCCGTCTTGCATGGAATCTGTTACTTCATTGTCTTTATCCTCATCAGAATTTTCGGATAAAATGTCCTCATTTTCACTTTCTTCCAATTCACTTTCTTTCAATTCGCTTTCCGAAACAGGTAAAACATCGCCCGTCTCCGGACTCTCCGCATCATTCTCCGAAACCGATGTTTCAACTGCCATGGCATTATCTGCTGCAAATACCGGTGCAATGCTGCAGTCGCTAAGCGCCATTGCTATAGCAAGCATAGAGGCAATCCATCTTTTCATATTTCGCATAATTTGTTCCCCCTTATTATTGTCACATCATTTGCGCTGTACATTATTGTAACACAAAAAAACCAATTGTGAATAGCGCTTTACAGGCTGTGTCGAATATTTCCATCCTACAATAATGCCAAATCTTATACTCGACTTGACTTTTCCCGATTCAATGCTATACTTAGATTTTGGAAAACCCCATAAATTCAAGGTTTTTCCAAAATCTACACGTCAGTTCGAAACCTTCCTGACGTAAAACAAAACTAAAGGAGACAAATGCATATGAAAAAACAATCTTACAGTGAGACGGTTCCCGTAAGAATCGCCCCACCCATGTCACTGACACTCTTGGTTCAGGCGGCCATGATCGCCGCAATCTACGTTGTGCTGACTTTTATCGCCAACGCTTTCGGACTTGCTAACTACGCCGTGCAGGTTCGATTCTCTGAAGCACTCACTATTCTGCCGTTTTTCACACCCGCCGCGATCCCCGGCCTGTTCATCGGCTGTCTGCTCAGCAATATCCTGACGGGCTGCGCACTGCCCGACATTATCTTCGGCAGTCTGGCAACTTTAATCGGTGCACTCGGCACTTACGCACTGCGCAAATGGAAATGGTGTGCCCCCATCTGCCCGATTATCGCCAATACGATCATCGTACCGCTCGTACTGATCTACGGATACGGATTGATGATCGAAGGATTATCTGTGCTGCAGTGTTTTGGGTACTACTGTCTGACCGTAGGTGCGGGGGAGGTTATTTCATGCGGAATCCTTGGCATGATCCTCCTGTTCTCTCTGCAGAAATATAAACATATTTTATTTAAAACATACTAACTCATACGATAATCCCCCGTCCACGAATTTTCATTCGGTGTACGGGGGATTATCAAGGTGTATTATGAGGTTTACTTACCAGCCTGTTAATACTGTTACGATTCACGCCATGTCGATTATTACGCTAATCTGAATATTATGGAATGTGAAGCGCACGATCAATACTATTTCTCTACCGCCTCTGTCTTAATAATAAACTTCACACTACCGTCTACATTCTCCGGCAGCTTCGTAAAGGTATTGTACTCTTTACCCGCGTCGGCTACTGCTTTCAGTCTGTCAATGACATCCTGCACATCATCTCCGAACAGCTCAGTCAGCTTGCTGATTCCTTCTTCATCAAACTCAAATATGCCATCCAGCAGTGCAAGCGCTCCCTCATCCAGAGTTCCCATTCCTTCATCCAGCGTAAGCACTCCGTCCCACAGTGTATTTACGCCGTCTTTTAATGTACCTGCCCCATCATTCAACTTTCCGGTGCCGTCCACGAGCTGCACAGTACCGTCCTTCAGCTCCTGTGTACCGTCTTTTAATGTGCCTGCTCCGTCCTTTAAACTATTGACACCTTTGGACAATTCGTTCGCGCCGCTGTCTAATGTATCAATTCCTTTCTTTAATTCATTGGCGCCGCTTCCTAATGAATCGATTCCTTTCTGCAATTCGCTTGCACCGCTTCCTAACGTGTCAATTCCCTTCTTTAATTCATTGGCGCCGCTGTCTACCGCCTTCGCTCCCGCAAAAGCACTCTGCGTTCCGTCCGCCAAAGCCCCAGCGCCGGATACCAGTGCAGTCATGCCTGCAACACTCTGCTGTGAATTAAGGGAGGCGGAAATTTCACCCAGCTTCTGGTCCATGACTGCCGCATAAGTAATCGCCGGTCCCCACTTCTGTGCCAGAGCCGCCTGCTGCGCCATGGCTTCATTCATTTGTGTTATCTCCTCTTCGATTGATGCAAGCTGTACAGAGCATGTCTCCAACTCCACTCTGCATGCCGCCTCTTCCTGAAGCGCCGCCTGATAAGCATCTACCTTTTGCTGCAAATTCTCTACATTGACAAACTGCACCTCAATGGTATCCGTGGTCACCACTTCTTTCTCCACTTCGCCCGTTCCGGTGATTGTCTGTGTGTCGGTCTGCGTCGTTTCGTCAACAACTTCCTGTGTTTCTCCTTCTTCCGATTCTTCCGTCGTGATCACCTTCGTCGTTGTATAGACGGGTGCCTCTACGGCAACATCACAGGCAACTGTTTCCGTATATCTGTCTGTTACGATTTCGACCTCCTGTGTCCCGATCTGACAAGCCGCTGCTAATTCCGCCTGTGCCGCTGCACTTCTCTCCTGCGCTGCTGCCAGATTGGCGCTTGCAGTATTCATCTTCTCACCGATCTCCGCTTTCTGCTGTCCCAGACCTGCCAGAATACCCTGATAATAGGCATCTGATAATCCGTCCGCCTGACTTAATGCCTTAACGGATTGATTCAGCAGATACGAAACCTGCATTAGATCAGCCGGATTTGACGGATCTATCTGCCCCGCATCCGTTACCGGCACACCGATACCCGCTTTTAAAGTATTCATCTGGCCTGCCACTTGATTGATACCGCTTTGAAGCTGTACTGCCCCGTCATTCAGGCTCTGTATGCCGCCAACCAGCGCTCCCGTTCCGTCAGCCAGACTCTTACTGCCATCCTGTAACGCACCGGCACCGTCTGTCAGTTTCTTACCGCCCTCTTTCAGAGCGCCGGCTCCATCTGCCAGCTTCTTACTGCCATCCTGCAGCGCGCCGGTACCGTCTGTCAGTTTCCTGACACCATCCTGCAATGCGCCGGTACCATCGTATAATGCCGCCGCACCGTCATTTAATTTCCCTGCCCCGTCATTCAAAACACCGGATTTTTCATATAACTCCTGTGTACCGTCCTTAAGTTCCACGGTACCGTCCCTCAAATCCCCGGTACCAGACAAAAGCTCTGCCGTGCCATCCTTTAGCTGTCCGCTGCCGTCTTTTAACTCTGCCGCTCCGTCCTTAAGCTGATTGGTCGCATCCCGCAGTTCATCCATGGAATCATTTAAGTCGGAAAGATCTATGGAATCTGTCAGCTCGATGTCGGAAAGAATATCGCTCATGGCAACCGTCATGGTCATCCCCAATTCGAAATTCTCCGTGTCAGCCGTCACTTCAATGTAGTCCGGAATTTCTATATCATCCAGCTTATCACTTTCTTCGTTCTCCTGCAGTTTCTCTTTTAACCCATCCGCATCGATACTTTCCTTAAGGCCCGGAAAAGCCACGCCGACTACCACACTGTTGTTTCCCTCGGACAGCAGTCTTGCATTGGTCACCTCAATATTTGAGAAGGTATCCTGCGGTAAGATCATGCCGGAGATCATTGCAAAGGGAACCTTGATCTCCTGCTCTCCCCCACCGACCATGACCTTTCTCGTCTCCCTGTTATCATAATCCATACGGATCGTCACTCTGCCGCTCCGACCGGCCAGCTCCTCCGGCGAGATATCCTGACCGTCTAACTGATAAGAAATATTTACATTCACAGGAACCTCTTTATCGGTAGTGCCCCTGTAATAAATATCAGCTCCGTCGGTCTGCCAGATGATATCACCGTTTTCGTCTTTTTCGAAGGTTTCATATCCTTTAACATTCCGGATATCCGTCAGGTCCGTGCTGTCTTTCAGGCTCTGTCCGCCCTCGCTGTTCTTCAGCCAGTCGCTGACGATCACCTGATTGACACTGCCCTTCGCATCCGCCAGCACATAGACAGTCTCCTCCTTGCCTGCCTGACTGCTGTGGGAGGAATTAACCTGTGCATTCAGCACACCGTTTAATACCTCTTCCGCATTGTCATCATTGATTACTGACTCCTGCTCCGCCTGCGCCTCTCCGCAACCCGCAAGCCCTATCACCATAGCCATACTTAAAGTCAGGCACGCCGCCTTCTTCCTACTCTGCCGTCTGCCGGTCTTTTTAACGATTTTTTCATCTCTCATCTTTCTCATAACGCAACCGCCTCCTGCTCAATATTTTTCCGTTTGCTTTTCGCTCTGTTTCTAATAATAATCCTGTCAAATACCATAAACATGGAAGGTAATATCAGAATAACCGCCGCCATACTGATCAGTGCGCCCCGTGCCATTAATGTGCAGAGCGAACTGATCATATCAATATTGGAATACAGCCCCACACCGAAAGTCGCTGCAAAAAATGACAATGCGCTGACTATAATGGATTTTACGCTGCTCTGGCAGGCTATAGAAACCGCCTCTCTTTTCTCCACCCCCGAGAACCTCTCCTTCCTGTATCTGGTCGTCATCAGGATCGCATAGTCCACTGTCGCGCCCAGTTGTATCGTTCCGATAACCACCGAAGCGATAAAGGGTATCTGAGTTCCCGTGTAATATGGAATTCCCATATTTACAAAAATCGCCATCTCTATTACCGCCACCAGAATAACCGGTAATGAGACTGATTTAAACACAAGCAGAATAATGATAAAGATCACTCCGATAGAGACAACGCTGACCGTGTTAAAATCTTTATCCGTAATCTCGATCAGATCTTTGGTACAAGGCGCCTCTCCAACCAGCATTCCCTGTTTGTCATATGCCTTACAGATCGCGCTAAGCTGTGTACACTGGTTATTTACCTCCTCGGAAGCTACCTTATATTGAGAGCCGACGAGCAAGAGCTGCCAGTTATCATTCATCAGCGAGCCTTTCAGTTCAGAAGGTATCAACTCATCCGGAATAGAATCTCCTTTGACTGCATTAAGCCCCAACACCCAGTTTACACCGTCAACCTCTTTCATCTCCCGCACCATATACTTTACGTCCTTGGTAGGAAGATCGGCACTCAACAGAAGCATATGGGTTGCATTCATGTCAAAAGCCTCATTCAATTTATCGTTTGCCACGATACTGGGCAAATCTTTCGGAAGCGTTTCATCCAGATTATAGTAGACTGTCGTGTTCCTATAACCGAATATAGCTGGAAACAGCGCCGCCACAAACAACAGAATAAATATCCGGTAATGCTTTGTGACAAAATCACCGACTCCTTTCAGATCCGGCAGTAATGCTCTGTGCTTTGTTCTGACCAACGCCTTATCAAAAACAAGGATCAGAGACGGTAACACCGTAACGCAGGTGATTACACCGAATACCACTCCCTTCGCCATTACAACGCCCAGATCCATTCCCAGTGTAAAGCTCATGAAACACAGTGCTATAAATCCCGCCACCGTAGTCATCGAGCTGCTTACTACCGCGGTGATCGTCTCACTGATCGCCCTTGCCATGGCCTCCTTCTTATCCGACGCTTCCGCTGCATTCTCCTGATAGCTGTGCCACAGGAATATGGAGTAATCCATCGTAACGCCTAACTGCAGAACCGCACTCAGCGCCTTGGTGATATATGAAATCTCTCCCATAAAAATATTACTTCCGAGATTGTATACAATCGCCATTCCGATACTCAGAAGAAACAGGAACGGGATCAGGAAAGAATCCATAGTGACAGACAATACCACGCAGGAGAGCAAAACGGCAATTCCCACATAGATCGGAGCCTCTCTCTCCGAAAGATTCTTCGTATCAGTTACCACTGCCGACATTCCGCTTAAGAAGCATCTCTGATCCGCCACTTTACGTATGTTTGCAATCGCCTCCATGGTTCCGTCGGCAGATGTGGTCTCATCGAAGATAATCGCCATCATTGTCGCATCCCCGCTGTTAAAGGCCTCGTAAATCCCATTCGGCATCATTTCCATCGGAACTGAGATATCCATGAGTGAATCATACCAGATGACCTTCTCCACATGCTCGATCTGTTCTATTCTCTGTCGCAGTTCTGTGACCTCCTTCGGTGCCATTCCTTCCACAACAAACATCGAAAAAGCCCCTGTTCCGAACTCATCTACCAGAATATCCTGTCCGACCATCGTCTCGATGTCCTTCGGTAAATAAGACAGAATGTCATAGTTGACTCTTGTCTTCACATATCCCAGAAAAGATGGAATCAAAAGGATCAGACTTAAAACAAGGATTACTCCTCTCAGCTGTACGATCTTACGCCCGAATTTTTCCACGTTACTCACTCCCTTTAATTATGACCAACAGTCATTTTTATATTATTATACACAAAAATGACTGTTGGTCAATATTTTTTTTTAAAAATATAAAACATTGATTTTTGAACAGCGCTTATTCTATAATAGACACAAGCATACTCAGGGATATCCACCAAAAATCGAGAGAGAAATCATGGGAAAAATAGACTTAAACAAAAAGAAAAAAAGAGAAGCCCTTCTGAATACGGCTTTCGACTTGTTCACCACCCAGGGGCTTCACAAAACCACCATCAACAACATCGTAGAGACCGCGGGTGTGGCAAAGGGTACTTTTTACCTTTATTTTAAAGACAAATATGATATTCGTAATAAGCTGATTGCCCATAAGGCCAGATACATTTTTTCCATTGCGGATGAAGCTCTGTCCAAAACAGATCTGACTGAACTGGATGATCGGATTATTTTCCTTGCGGATAATATTATCGAACAATTTAACGCTGATAGATCCCTTCTTGTTTTCATATCCAAGAATTTGAGCTGGGGAATCTTCAAGAACGAACTGATCTATTCCGGAGACGGTTCCGACATAGATTTCTATAATATATATGCCATTCTTGAAAATTCACCCAAAACATTTAAAAATCCCGAAGTACTCCTGTTTATGATCGTGGAACTCGTCAGTTCGACCTGCTACAGCTCCATTTTGTACAATGAGCCGATCGGGATCGAGGAGCTGAAGCCGTATATCTTCGATGCGATCAGACAGATCATGAAAAGTCAGGAAGCCTGATCGCTATCCTGTTCTTCCTCTGCCCCCTTAGTCCGTGTTCTCCTGATATATCCCGTAATGGAATAATAGACCGGTATCGTCAAAAATACCGCCCATGCCGGATGCCACACAGAATAGATAAGACCTGCGTACAGAAATACCAGCAATGCCAGTAGCGGGTAGGCAAACAGATCAGGATTATGCCAGCGCACCGCATGGATCAGTGTGCTGATAATCGGCACCATAAAGAAAATCAGCCAGCCCGGATGCCATAGATTAAAAAACATGCCTATCAGAATATAAACTACGATCGCAATGATACCGAGAGGAAGCTCCGCCTCCTTCTCCCGTGCAAAAAGGTGATCTCTCGCCTCATCTCCGTTGACACGTATGCCGTTCTTATCTATATGTACTTCATTGTCATTTTTCTTGTCATGCACGTGGATTCCGCGCCAGCTCACATGAACCTCTCCATCCTTGTCCTTCACATGGATACCGTCAAATCCTACATGCACATCTTCTTCGACATCATCAGCCCCGCTCTGCTCATATTTCCCGCTTTCCTTCTCCTCACCTTGATTCTCTGTATCCGGCCCGAATTCAGCGCCTGTCTGAAGCTCCGTCAGCATCTCTTTCTGTTCCGGATCATGCAGTTCTTCATTCTCATCCTCATGTATCTTCAGCAGCTCATCTAAAGAGACATGATATAACTTCGCCAGCGCAATCAGGTTGTCCGTATCGGGAGAGGCTTCCGCCCTTTCCCATTTACTGACCGCCTGCCTGCTGATCCCCAGCTTCTCCGCCAGGGCTTCCTGTGACAGATTATTCTCCTTACGCAGCGCTACAAGTCTGCTTGCGATTTCAAGATTCATATGTTCCTCCGTTCTGATGCGCTGTCCTTGTAATACAATATGACGTGTTATCGTAACGCTCGATATTATATTTGGCGCATAGCGCTTCCTGGTAAATTACTATGAGGCAATCATATAGAAAAAAGACTTCCTGCGCTACAACTTCTGCTTTCCAAAGCAGGAAATATCGGTTGCTTACACCGATTCTGCCCGCAACCTTCGGTTTCCTTTGCCCTAAATACGCTGTTTTGCGAAGGCTTCAAGATTCCCGGCATTCTCTTCTCCCTGTAGTTACTGTTCCTTCCGCACATAGGTGACAAACTGGTTTCCGTTTTCTTTAAGCCATTCCGTAGAATCATTCATGCCTTTCTTATATAATGTTCCCGTGACGGGATCCATCACCACAATATTTAACTCGTTAAATCCTACGATCAGCACCGCATTACCGTCATCTAACAATGCCAGCACCGGCAAATCCAGATTCACATAATAGAGTACGGCATCCAGACTGCACCCCGACAGGTCGAGTACTGCGCAGTCCTGCAGATCAGATTCCAGAATCGAGAACACGGAGCTTCCCCGGCTCAGCAGTCTCTCTGTACTTCTGGACAGTCCTTCATACTTCAGGATTGTATCCAGACAAACCGCCAGTGAGCTCCTTGTCTCCGACATCTCATCCTCGGTAATTGCCATGATCTGATTCCTGGTGCTTCTCGTCACCCTTCTCCATATATATTCCCCGTCGTCATCCACCACCGATCCTGCGAGACGATACGCCTGCTCCACCGCTCTTCCGGGATTTTCATAGATTCCCTCAACGCCGTTCTTGGCATATACATAATAGAGAGGTTCACGATTCTGTACTTCCGGCATCTCGATGGCACGGTTTCCCTCAAACAGCACCTCCTTCGGCGACAAATGCTGCAGGCCACGGCCGTCTATCTCATTCTTAACTTCAATCTGGCAAATCGTCTCATAATTCTCAGTGACCACATATCCGATCGTATTGCTTCCTGTTTTAACCTGCTCCGTACTCATGATCTGATCATCTGACGTGGGCACATAGCTTTCATTTTCTTCGTCCCACATCACTCTGGTAAGGGTGATCTGATTCTCCTCCACAGAACTTCCCACTACGTATATGTCATCCTTGCGATAACTCTTGAGTACTCTGCCGTCATCTCCCTGAATCCGCACACAATACATGGGATACGTTTCGATTCCGGCATTGCTTACCGCAATATCCCGCTGTCTTGCCAGACCATAAATCAGATCCTCTTCCATAAATCCAAGCACTGATATATACTCACCCTGTCTGGCGCTGATGGCAGTCTGCTCCTGCGTATTCAAGTTCATAAGCATAAGTTCGTTACTGGTGTGAGGATCCGTGCCCTCCTGCCATACAAGCATCTTATTAGACTCAGATACATGATAGCCATCCTCCCGCAGACCGGAGACAATCACCTCATATTCCTGTGATTTCAGATCCACCGCATATACACTCCCGGACAGGATAAAGTAATATATTCCCGACTTATTCACATAGGACAATTGTCCGATATCTGTTTTCAACAATTCATAAGATCTGTCGTATGGAATATAGACTAACTCCTCCACTGTGTTGGTCATACTGTTGTAATAATAGACAGCCACACCCACATTGCCCTCATGACGGCCTCTGTTCATATAACCGTATACCAGAAAGGTCACATTACCCGTTTCATCCACCGCTAAGATCTGTATGTCGTGCTGATTGTAAATATTTCTGGCATCGTCCATTCCCTCTGTATTTCCATAGAAGCTGAACAGTCTGATGAGCTTATTATCCGTTACATTATAGCTGTAGAGCTTGTCTGCCACCGTAAAAGCAAACACATTTCCGCCGTCGCTCTCGCTCATCTGTACTTCATCCCCGGCAATTCCGAGCACAATCTTGTTATTGATGTAGATATCAGCTTCCTCATCAAAGATCTGATCCATCTCCCGCTCATAATCCAGCAGATACATTCGGTCCGGAGTATAGCGGATACGATAAAACTCGCCGACCCGATAATACTTAGTCTCCCTGCCCTCCCTGATGGAAGTAAGATATTCCATGCTAAAAGAACCCGTCTGCTCTGTCAGCTCACGAATCATAATATCAGGTTCCGCTATTTTATGAATCGGCAATTCTCCCCATGTCACCTGATTGAAACTGCTGTGTATCGTCACTTTATGAAAAGTGCTGTTGTCGCCCTCCGAATTAGATTCCAGATATTTCGTCAGTTCCGCCGCCGCTTCTTTATCAAAAGTCCTCTCATGAAAATCCTTGATATAATCCAGTTTCTCCTGCACATGCAGAGAATCACCCAGCACGATCCTTGTATAATAACGTATCGGCTCATTCTCTGTCGGCGTAATCAGAAATACCAGCATATATTCCGTATTATTCTCGATCAAATCTTTCAGCGTAATATTGAAATCGATCCGTGTGTCACTCTGCTCATATTCTTCTACCTCGGTACTCTCCACCAGCCGGTCACCGTTGAGGCTGCGTACTTCAAAAGCGATTCCGGCAATATCCCTTCCATAGGTATCCAGATGTACATCGATCTTCCGGTCGCTTCCCACCGGCTGCAGTGTCCCCCGCAGATAGGCGCTGTCCATACTCTCTGCATAACCGTGCAGGCTGTTGACGTCATATCCGTCCACAGACATAGATATGATCGGATAGGAGGCTTCCCCCATTTCAGTTGTCATATCGGTGTTACCCTGATTCATCACCATGCTGATCAGCATAAGCGCTGCCGCGAAGATGATTCCCAGCAAACTTCCCTTTATGATCGCTCTTTTCATATAAGTCCTCATTTCTGTAACCCGTTGAGACTACTTACCGTATATGCCCGTCTCAAATCAGCCTGTTTAAAGTCGGATCAACATGCAGAAGCCGCATCACCTCATCGGCCTCCTGTCTGACTCTCTGCTGTTTATTCCCATCACCACCGGATTTCCTGACTGCCCGTATCAACAGATTTTTCGGCGTATGTTCCATATCAATAAATTCGAGAATGCTTGTCTCATAACCGGACGCTTCCAGCAGATTGGCACGCAGTGCATCCGTGACAAGCGCCGAAAGCCGCTCCTTGATTATACCGTACTTAAGGAGCGGAGACAATGCTTCATTATGAATCTGCCTGTTTATTTCATGCTGACAGCAAGGTACGGACAGAATCACCTTCGCGTCCCATTCGACAGCTTTCGCGAGAGCATAGTCGGTGGCGGTGTCACAGGCATGCAGTGTCACCACCATATCAACCGTACTCTCCTCTTCATATTCGGCAATATCACCCTTGATAAAATGCAGTTTATCATATCCGTATTTTCGGCTTAGGGCATTACAGTTTGTGATTACGTCTTCTTTCAGATCCAGTCCCGTGATCTCCACATCATAGCCCCTCAGCTCATGCAGATAATAGTACATGGCAAAAGTAAGATAAGATTTACCGCAGCCGAAATCTATGATATGCACGGTATTCTCTTTTGAGAGTGTTGGCAAAATATCTTCAATAAATTCCAAAAAACGGTTAATCTGCTTAAATTTATCATAGCGGGCATGGACAATCTTTCCTTCGCTTGTCTGTACACCCAGATCAACCAAAAAAGGAACCGGAATGCCCTCCTGCAAAATATACTGTTTCTTCCTGTTATGCGCCAGTTTTACAATCCTGCCCGCCTCTGCCTCTTTTTCCGTGCTCCCAATCTTCTTTTTACTGATCGTCATCTTACCTTTTTTACTGACCAGAACGACCGCCCTGCAGCCTCGATGCGATACTTCACACTGCTTAAAATCACTTTCCAGCACTACTTCTATGTGCCGGATCACCGCAGCCTGATCCAGATTTTCATGAAAAACCTGCTTACCTTCATAAGTGGTCTGCTGGAAAAGCAGTCCGCCCTTTACCATAACAGGCCTTATTTTAATTTTAAATGCCCCGCTTTTATCTCTCGGATTGCTGAGAATGATCTGATAGAGCCCTTCATCCACTGTTTCCTGCAAAAGTTTCTCAAGCTGTTCTTCCATCTTTTCTCCATTTCAAAGCATTCTACGCCTACGCATTATGCTTTTATTTTAATTAGATTACCGTAAAATCACAACTAAAATTTTAAAATCCCATTTCGATTGGAATGGCGTTTCCTGTAGATCTCATAGGAAAGAAGCACTTGGACAAACTCCGTGACTCTGTCCCAGTCCGCATCTTTGCTCTCTCTCTCCTCAGGCTGCTCTTCCTGTGTCTTTCTGATCTTATCCACGATAATCTGGGTCAATCTGTATATCTGCCATCTATCCGGATATTCGTCGTAGATCATACTGCCCTCATAATCGATACGATCCAATGTCTCTGCTATAATCTTCTGATATTTCTTCGCTTCCGTCGGATACATCTGCTGTAAATATTCCAAATCCCGCGTCACGCTGTCCTCCTGCTGATAATACAGCGGAAGCGGATAGGCCATATAGAACGGCAATATTCTGGATTGATTCATACTGCACCAACTCTATGTCTTTTTATTCTATCATATGCAGTTTCATGTGTAACGCGAATCGAGAAGTTTTCCGGACGATTTCCAAAATAATAAAGGAGCGGATATTATATACATCCGCCCCTCGTTCATTTAATTACATGTGCTATTTATTGTCGCACAGTCTCTATTCTTGCCACTGCCCGCTTTAAAGCCAGCTCCGCTCTGTTCATATCCGTACCCGGATCGTGCTCTTTGAGCCTCTCCTCGGCACGTGACTTCGCATCCTCGGCACGACTTACGTCAATCTCCGACGGCCATTCTATGATTTCGGCAAGAATGGTAACCTTATCCGGCAGAACCTCGGTAAATCCCGCATGCAGTGCGGCCTCCTTCACTTCCTCTCCCCGTGTAATCGTCAGGATTCCCGGGGCAATGATCATCGTCATCGGAATGTGATCTTTGTAAATACCGACTTCTCCCTCTACCGTATTAAATTCCACCATAGATACTTCGTCCTCATAGAAAACTCTGTCCGGTGTAATAATTTTTAAGGTAAAATTTCTATTATCATCAGCCATATATTACCTGTTCCTTCTATATATGATCTTAGCCCGGAAGAATGCAATCTTTATGCATTCTTCCAGACATGACTTAGAAATTCTTAGGTCGTGTCCTTTACGACCTTAGCATTTCTTCATGTCTTTTTATTTAACGCGCGCGAGTACGTCGTCTATGCTGCCTGCATTCAGGAAGTAACTCTCCGGAATATCATCGTGCTTACCTTCCAGAATCTCTTTAAATCCACGGATCGTCTCTGTGATCGGTACATACTTACCATTCAAGCCGGTAAACTGCTCCGCCACATGGAAAGGCTGAGACAGGAATCTCTGTATTCTTCTCGCACGTGCAACCACCAGCTTATCCTCCTCGGAGAGCTCATCCATACCGAGGATAGCGATAATATCCTGCAGTTCCTTATATTTCTGCAGAATCTCCTGCACGCCTCTGGCTACTTCGTAATGCTCCTGTCCTACGATTCTCGGATCAAGAATTCTGGACGTGGACTCAAGCGGATCCACCGCCGGATAGATACCCAATTCCACGATAGAACGGGACAGTGTCGTAGTCGCATCCAGATGTGCAAACGTTGTTGCCGGAGCCGGGTCCGTCAAGTCATCCGCAGGCACATATACAGCCTGCACAGAAGTGATGGAACCGCTCTTGGTAGATGTGATACGCTCCTGCAAAGCACCCATCTCCGTCTGCAGTGTAGGCTGATAACCAACCGCCGAAGGCATACGGCCAAGCAGCGCCGACACCTCAGAACCCGCCTGCGTGAAACGGAAGATATTGTCGATAAACAACAGCACATCCTTACCGCCCTTATCACGGAAATATTCCGCCATCGTAAGTCCGGTCAGACCTACTCTCATTCTTGCTCCCGGCGGCTCGTTCATCTGTCCGAATACCATGGTAGTCTTGTCAATAACGCCGGACTCCTCCATCTCATGGTACAGATCGTTACCCTCTCTGGTACGCTCGCCTACACCGGTAAATACGGAATAACCGCTGTGCTCTGTCGCAATATTACGGATCAATTCCTGAATCAAAACTGTCTTACCTACGCCTGCACCGCCGAACAGACCGATCTTACCACCCTTCTGGTAAGGACACAGCAGGTCAACGACCTTAATACCTGTCTCCAAAAGCTCTGTAGCCGTGGACTGTTCTTCAAATGCGGGAGCCGGTCTGTGAATCGGCTCATAGCCTACATCAGTGGGAGCCGGTTTGTTATCGATCGGCTCGCCCAGAACGTTAAAGATACGTCCCAGTGTATTCTCACCTACAGGAACCGTGATCGGCGCGCCGGTTGCAATCGCATCCATACCTCTCACAAGTCCGTCAGTAGAACCCATAGCGATACATCTAACGGTGTCATCACCCAGATGCTGTGATACCTCTACGACCAGTTCATCCCCGCCTTTGAGCGGAATCTTGATCGCGTCATTAATCTCCGGCAGGTTACCCGCCGAAAACTTGATATCCAACACAGCACCGATAATCTGAGTGATTTTTCCAAGATTTTCACTTGTTTTTACTTCTGCCATCTCTTTTTCCTTTCACTCATGTTATTTATTGCACAGTTCAGCTCACGCCATTCGCAAAACCGCGCGTTCCGCGCTTCCCGCTGCCTTGCAGCTTCTTTTGCTCATTAGCAGGCGTTCCCTCAGCCCATCATTTGTCTGCCAAATTCATGCAAGCATGATTTGTCAGGCAAATTCGGTCTGGCTGAACTGTAATTATGATATTGCATTTGCACCTGCAATAATTTCTGTTAATTCCTGCGTAATAGATCCCTGACGTGCTCTGTTGTACATCAGTGACAAGTGATCTATCATTTCCTCAGCATTGCTTGTCGCGGAATCCATAGCCTGCATTCTCGCACCGTTCTCACTGGCGACAGCTTCCACTAAACCGCCGTAGATCAAGCTTGTAACATATTTCGGAATAATCATGTCAAGCGCCTCATCATCTTCGGGTTCGAAGTTCATCATTGCCTTACTGCCTGTCTCCTTGCCCGCTTCACCGCTTTCCGGTGCCTCTACGGGGAGAAGCTTTAACAGCGTCGGCACATGCACCACGGTATTCTTAAATCCCGTGTAAGCAAGATAGATCTCATTGATCTCACCCGCGGCATAAGCTTCCAGCAGCTTTTTGCTGATACCCATGGCATCCACATAGGACGGTTCCTCGATGATATCCGAGTTTTCCTCCATGATATGATAGCCGTTGCGCTGCAATGCATCCTTGCCTTTCTTGCCGATCGCATATATCTCCAGATCTTCCTTCTTAAAATCTCCCTTAGTAATCAGCTTGGTAATATTAGAATTATATCCGCCTGCAAGACCTCTGTTGGAAGTGATCACAATAACCGCCTTCTTCCCGGATTCTCCTGCTTTCAAGTAAGGATGATTCAAACTGCCGGTCTTCGCCAGCATGGAAGACACTGTCTCATACATACAGTTAAAATATGCTTTCGACTGTTCCGCACGTTGTTTCGCTCTCTGCAGTTTCACGGTAGAAACGAGTTTCATGGCTTTGGTAATCTGCTGAGTACTCTGTATACTGCCTTTACGCCTTTTAATGTCTCTCATTGAGGCCATAGCGTCACCTTCCTCTTTCTCTATTTCTACTATTTAAACTGCGCCTTGAACTCTTCAACGGCCTTGCGAAGTTTACCGTCTGTCTCCTCGCTAATCTCTTTATCCTGTGCGATCGCGCCCGGAACATCCGGATATTTCGTATCCAGGAACTCGAAGAACTCCTTCTCAAATCTTGTGATGTCTTCTACCGGAACATCCAGCAGATACTTATTCGTCACCACAAATATGATAATTACCTGATACTGTACCGGCATGGGCTGATACTGCGGCTGCTTCAGGACTTCCTTGATTCTCTCACCCTGTGCCAGCTTCTCCTTCGTATCTGCATCCAGCTCCGAACCGAACTGCGAGAATGCTGCCAGCTCACGATACTGTGCCAGCTCCGTACGAATCGGCGCCGCAATCTTCTTCATTGCCTTGATCTGAGCTGCTCCTCCTACACGGGATACGGAAAGTCCCGCATTAACTGCCGGTCTGAAACCTGAATTAAACATCTCTGTCTCCAGATAGATCTGTCCGTCCGTGATAGAGATAACGTTAGTCGGAATGTACGCGGATACATCACCCGCCTGCGTCTCGATGATCGGAAGCGCCGTCAGGGAACCTCCGCCATACTCTTCGCTCATTCTTGCCGCACGCTCCAACAGTCTGGAGTGCAGATAGAATACATCACCGGGGTAAGCTTCACGTCCCGGCGGTCTCTTAAGCAGCAAAGAGAGTGTACGGTATGCAGCGGCATGCTTACTCAAGTCGTCATAGACTACCAGCACGTCCTCGCCGTTCTCCATCCACTCCTCACCGATTGCACATCCGGAATACGGAGCAATATACTGTAACGGTGCCAGCTCACTGGCTGTTGCGGCAACTACGGTCGTATATGCCATCGCACCGTACTCTGTCAAAGTCTTAACAATAGAAGCAACCGTAGATGCTTTCTGTCCTATGGCAACATAGATACATTTAACACCCTGTCCCTTCTGGTTAATAATCGTATCGATCGCAATCGCTGTCTTACCGGTCTGTCTGTCACCGATAATCAACTCACGCTGACCTCTTCCAATCGGAACCATGGAGTCGATTGCCTTGATACCTGTCTGCAGCGGTGTATCAACAGATTTTCTTGTAATAACACCGGATGCAACTCTCTCAATCTTACGATATTTATCAGTCTGAATCGGTCCCTTGCCGTCAATAGGCTGTCCAAGGGCATTTACGACACGGCCAAGCATACAGTCTCCTACGGGAACCTCTACCACTCGTCCCGTAGTCTTTACGATATCGCCTTCGTTGATGTTGTTCTGGCTTCCAAGCAGAACGACACCCACGTTATCCTCCTCCAGATTAAGTACCATACCGTAAACCTCGCCGGGAAACTCCAGAAGTTCTCCCTGCATGGCATTCTCAAGTCCGTGCACACGAGCTATACCGTCAGCCACCTGAATAACCGTACCCACATCGGATACTTCCAGGTCTGAAGCATATCTCTTAATTTGATCCTTAATGACTGAACTAATTTCTTCTGGTCTTAAATTCATGGATCATACGCACCTTTCTTCTTAATTTGAATATAAGCTCATAGCTTTTCTGCCGAATCCGACTGATCAGATATGAACTTTTAACAATTCTTTTTGCAGCTCATTTAACTTTGTCCTGATACTGCTGTCCACCACTCTGTCGCCGATACGGACAACCATACCGCCGATCAGGGCTTCGTCTACCTGAAAATGCATTTCCATCTTCGCATACTGAGTTGTTCCAAGCAGCTTCTGTTCTATTTTGCTGCACTGTTCTTCCTTGAGCGGAACAGCCGTCGTCACCGTTGCAACGCCGATCCCCTTATACCGCTTTACTTCCGCAATAAAATAGTCCAGAATCTCGTCGATATCTCTGTAACGGTCTTTGGAAATGATGATTTTAAGAAATCCGAGCAGTTCATCGGACACCCTGCCTTCAAATACGTTCTTCGCAACCTGAATCTTCTCTTCGACAATAATCTTGGGATGATTCATCAGTCTGCCGAAAGACTCGTTGTCCGCAAGCACTTTTTGAAGCTGTAGGATTTCTTCTGACAATACATCTATTTTGCCTTCCTCTACCGCAAGCTCAAATAATGCATCTCCATATGTTTTTGAAATTAGCTTAGCCATGTGCCCTCACCTATTTCTTTCAACGTTTCTTCAATCAAACTGTCCTGAACGGTCGTGTCTATCTTAGCACTCACAACTTTACCCGCCATCAGGGATGCCAGAACCACCATTTCGCGCTTCACTTCATCGGCGGCTTTCTTCTTCTCCAGCTCTGCTTCCACGCCGGCTCTCTCGATGATCCTCGACGCTTCCTCTTTGGCTTCCGATACGATCTTGTTCTCATTGGCGAGCGCTTTTTTCCTGGCCTCGCTTAAGATTTCTTCGGCTTCCTTGTCGATCTCTTTCAGCTTGGCTTCGTACTGTTCTTTCAGTGCTCTCGCATTTTCCATATCGGCTGCAGCGCTGTCAAGCTCGTTTTTGATCCGATCCTGTCTGTTCTGCATCATATCCCTGACAGGATTGAAGAGATAATGAGAAGCAACCAAAAACAATGTAAATACCGCAATGATCATCAAAACCGAATCCGCAATCAACTGCAGATCCAGATCAAATAGTCTTGGTTCCATTTCTGCTGCGGCTGCCATTACCATCTGTGTAGCTAATGTACTCAAGCTCTTATCCTCCTTTCTTCACAATTCTCAAGCCCCGGAGAATGCACGTTCTTTGCATTCTCCAAGAGATGACTATAGTTGCACTTAGGCTGTGTTCTATACAGCCTTAGTGTAACTTCATCTCTATGGTACTAAAGGTTTTACGAATAAGAGCAGCATTGCGATCAACAGACCATACAGACCTGTTGTCTCGGCAACGGCCTGTCCTAACAACATGGTAGAGGTAACGTCAGACTTAGCGCCCGGATTTCTGCCGACTGCTGCTGCCGCGTGACCTGCCGCAATACCCTGACCGACACCGGGTCCGATACCTGCGATAACCGCAAGTCCCGCACCGATTGCCGAACATCCTAAGATAAAGTTTGTGTTAAATTCTCCCATTTTTATTTCCTCCTTTTAAAAAATTGAGCTGCGCTCATTTACGAGATATTGCTTATGAGATGCTGCACATCTCAGCAAACCCGGAAAAGAGCGATTAATTCCTTTTCCTTTAATCCATACCGGTTACTCTGTCGTACAGGCATCTGTAATGTATGTCATGGTCAACATACAGAATACATAAGTCTGGATCGCTCCCGAGAACAGATCAAAATACACATGCAGCGCTGCCGGCCAGACAAGCGCGATCTTAGAGAGCAGTCCGTATACCAGCGCCGTCATAACCGTGCCGGATAAGACATTTGCAAACAGACGCAGTGACAATGAAACCGGAACTGCAATATCACCGATTACATTGATCGGTGCCCAGATCGGCCATGGATCACACAGACCAGCGATGACACCCTTCACTTTCTGATATTTGAATTTGTTAAAGTGAATCAGTGTGAATGTCATAAGTCCCATCGCGAATGTCACGCCATAATCCGCCGTCGGCGGTCTTAAACCGAACAGACCCGAGATATTGCTGAGCAGAATGAAGATAAAGATAGTGCCGATATAATTGCGGAATTTCGGGCTGAACTTGCCCATAACACCGCCGATCATATTATCTAACATCTCCACCACAAGTTCCACAATGTTCTGGAAAGTACCCGGAACATCCGACGCATGCTTGACGGCACGGTTTGCAGCAATACAGAAACCGATGATCACAAGCATAACAATCAGCACACACACATGCGTGGTCGTAATCCATACAGTCTGTCCAAACAATTCATAGGAAAACACTCCATGAATCATAAAATCGATATCAGCGCCTGCGGATAACAGAACTCCCTGTCCCATACTTTCACCCCCTTATTTTATGACTTTATGTATTTTAAATTTTAAATACTTTCGCACTTATCTTACGCAGCCACGGGTTCAGATAAGCCGATATCTTCATCCCCATATAACCGCAGAACATAAAGATCGGATTGGCAAAGTCCGTATAAATCAGTACGAACATAACTACCACCAGTACCAAATACCGGATCAGATTGTTCGTCCCGATCGTCTTCGCCGCCTGTTTGGCCGCCTGATCCATCCCCCGGTCTAACGACCACCACATATGGACGGAACCTGCGATTGCGAGCACGACGCCGATCCAGAGTCCCAGACTGTAAGACGCCCTCCTTGAAAAAAAAAGCAGAACCGCTTGAAATATCAAGCCATATAAAAAAATTCCCAGACACAGATCAAACAAAGTCGGATCGATTTTTTTCTTCATAAATTCACTCTTCTTCCTTCTTGTCATCCTGTCTCTTCGTGCCGCGTCTTCGTGTCACTGCCGGCGTCTCGTATATCTTCCTGGCAAATCTGAATACATTCGTAAATCCTGCCATCGCACCGACAAAAAATAACACTACCGTCCAGAACGAGGTTTCGAATTTCCAATCAAGGAACATACCCGCAAAAGAACAAATAAAAATAGGAACCAGCATGTTAATACCGAACTGACTTATCATCATAAGTGCCTGATAGACATTTCTATTATATTTCACAGCCTTTCCCTTCTTTTATTTTGTCTATTAATGGAAATTACAGCCTCCGTGTAAAATTATACTCATTTTTACCACTTATGTCCAGACAAATTGTGAAAAAATTGGGCTCCGCAACTCGAAATATATATCACAGCTTCTTGACTTTTTATTCTTGTCAATGTAACGTAGTGTTTAAGAAAACTGATTCATCACCATCACTGTTCACAGGAGGTACTATGGCAAATCCGACTCTATATCGCAAGAGATTGATTCCCGAAGAATGTATTCTGCTGAAAGACGACCGTGTCCTATATCGCGACGAGCAGATCATCGTGACCGGATGGAACTCCTTAAAGCCGCGCAAAGATCTGCACCACGGCTTCTCCTGTTACTACCTTAACGAAGGCATTAAAGTAAGCCGGTTCTATCGGGAAGATGAGACCCTTCTCTTCTGGTACTGCGATATCGTCGATTATGACTACACCGAAGAGACCGATACATACATTGTCACAGATCTCTTGGCGGATGTGATCGTCTATCCTGACGGCTTTGTGAAAGTGGTGGATCTGGACGAGCTTGTCACTGCCAGAGAATCCGGCATCCTGTCAGAAGATATGCTGAGCCGGTCCCTGCTTTGTCTAGACCGGCTGCTGAAGACCATCTATGCCGGTGATTTTCCCAAACTTCAAAGACCTACCGAAGATTATATAAACATTTAATAACAGTCGATATACGGCATGGACGGCACAGACCAAAATCCATGCCGTCCTTATTTTATAGTATTTGTTAGTAGAAAATATGTCCCCCGATCGTATACCGCGGATTGATACCGGCCACCGGTGTCCTGAAATAAACGCAGTTACCCACGTTGGTCGTACCGCGCATAACCTCATCTGCCGCCTGATAGCAGGATGCAGTCGCTCTTCCGTCTGCCAATGCTAATGCCAGACGCCCGCTGGCCACAGGTGAAAACTGCCCGGACTGATATATAACGCCCGTTACCGTATTGGGATATACCGAACTCAGCACTCTGTTCATAACAACAGACCCTACCGCCACCTGACCGGCGTAGGATTCTCCTCCGGCTTCACAATAGATCAGATTCGCCAGCAGATACCTGTCGCCTTCCGCGAAACTCACTTCGGAAATATCCCGCCAGCTTGACTGCGCCGCCAGTTCCGCCATACGGATCTCTTCCGCCAGCTTCGCCTTTAAAGCCGTAAGATTCTCTTCCTCTTCTTTGATCTTCTGCTCATAGGCAAGGGCCTGTGCCTCCGCTTCAGAAATCTGGCCGGAAGTTGCATGTAAAGAATTCGTCGTCTGGCTGACCAGCCCGGATACGCGGCTCTGTTCCGCCACAACCTGCACCTTATACTCCCCTAATTCCTCTTTATCTTCCTCTAACTGTGCCAATGCAAGCTCCAATTCTTCCTGTTTCGCTTCTATCGCCGCCTGCGCATCTTTATAATCCTGCAGTACCTTCTGCTGATAAGCCGACAACTGTTCAATATAGTTATTCTTATTCAGAAAATCCGAAAAACTGGTGGCTGAGAAAAACAATTCCATATAAAGGAAATCGCTCTTCTCATAGATAAACCGGATCTGCTGCTTCATCGTCTCGTACTGTGTATCCTTAAGGATGATCGCCTCTTCCAGATCCTTATTCACTTCCTCGATCTTGTCGTTTAATGTCTCGATCTGCGCTTCCTTGTCCGCAATCTTATCTTCTAAGTCATTCAGGTTATTGCTCACCTGTGTAAGTTCAGTATTCAAGGTTGACAGTGCACCCTGTAGAGAATCCTTCTGTTCATTCAGATTTTTGAGATTTTCTTCCGTCTCGTCCAGTTTGTCCTCTGCGTTCTTTTTCTCCTGCTCGGCTTCATTGATTTTCTGACGAGTCTCCTCTGTCGCCTGTACGGTGATAGTCGTAAGTCCGAGCAGCAAAACCAAAACCATCCAGACCGCCGTTCTACGCGTGCCTCTCATAAACATCCTCCATAATGCGTTTAATCATAACACGTGTTGTCATTATTCAATCAGTCCCACTCTTCTACAGTGCTTCTCTTCCCCGGAAAACTCCGTATTCAGGAAAGTATCCACAATACCGAATGCCAGATTCGGTCCCACAATACCGCCGCCCATGGCGAGCACATTCGCATCGTTATGCTGTCTGGTCATTTGCGCCGTCAAAGTATCCGCACACAACGCGCAACGGACTCCCTTGACTTTGTTCGCTGTAATGGAGATTCCGATACCCGTCGTGCAGATTACAATACCTTTTTCACATTCTCCCTTAGCAACCGCCTCGGCGACTGCACGTCCGTAAATCGGATAATCACAGGAAGTTTTATCCGCACACCCGAAGTCTTTACATTCCACACCCTGTTCTTTCAGATGAGCGATAACCGCCTCTTTCAAATCATATCCGCCATGGTCACTTCCGATTGCTATCATATCCGTTTCTCCTCCATCTTCCGCCGCATTATATATGCACAACTCTATGTCCTGCCGCCTTCAAAAGTCTGTTCATGATCGCCTGTCCGAGACCGACCGTCCCGAAAGACTCCGCATATATGATCTCCACATTCTCATCATCCATTTCCCGCAAGACGCGGTACAGTTCTCTGGCAATCTCTGCCTCATCGTTCCTATTTCCTACACTCCTGCAGACGTCCGCCTGATATTGGGTAATGCTTGTATCTGTCCCTATAACACCTGTTTTTTTATTATCTTTTTTCTTCTGCCCAATCTGCGTATTGATATATTCTACCACACAACCTTCCTCACCATCCACAATCGTGAGTTCTCCTTTCGGGGCATAGTGTCTGTACTTCATGCCCGGTGCCTTAGGTGCCTGTCCGGAATCAGCGCACATCATCGTGCGGTCCTGTGCCACTTCGCCGAGCACCTGCGCAAGCTTCTGCTCGGTAATATATCCGGGACGTAATATGGTCGGTTTCTCCGATGTCAGATCTATGATCGTGGATTCTAATCCGATCTCTACATCTCCGCCATCTATGACCATCTCTATTCTTCCGTCCATATCTTCAATCACATATTTCGCCACCGTAGGGCTGGGCCTGCCGGAACGATTCGCACTGGGAGCCGCCACATAGCCGCCTGCTGCCCGTATCAGCGCTCTCGCCACAGGATGTACAGGCATACGCACCGCCACCGTATCAAGTCCGCCCGTCGTCTCTCGGGGAACCAGTTCTGACTTATAGAAGATCATGGTAAGCGGTCCCGGCCAGAACCGCTCCGCCAGTTTCCACGCATTTTCCGGCACTTCACGCACGATCGCGTTAAGCTTCTCCATATCTGCGATATGCACAATCAGCGGATTATCGGAGGGTCTTCCTTTGGCACTGTATATTTTCTCAGAAGACTGCGGATTCAGTGCATCCCCGCCCAGACCGTACACCGTTTCTGTAGGAAAGGCCACCAGACCGCCTGCCTTAATAATGCTGCCCGCCTCCTCAATGAGAGCCGTATCCATATGCTGTTCATCTATCCGGATCACTTTTGTATTCACATAAATACCCTTCTTTTATATCGGCAACCGCTTATTTTCCTTCCGCGGTAATGGTCTGCATGATCGCAAGATGGATCGCCCATGCTACCTTTTCCTGATACAGCTCTGAGGAAAGCTTCTGCGCTTCCTCATAATTGGACAGGAATCCGCACTCTACAATTACGATAGGCGTGGAAGTCTTTTTTAACAAATAATAACTGTCGTTAGCTTTCGCCTGTCTGGCGTTATCCTTATCGAGCTCCAGCGCCATGACCTGCTGGATTCTCTCCGCCAGTTCCTTACTCTTGTCGCTGCCGGCATAGTAGAATGCCTGTGCACCGTGCACGTATTCCTCATGATAACTGTTCTGGTGTATGCTGACCGTCAGCACCGGCTGCTTCTCCTCTATGATTCCCACACGGTTCTTCATATCCTGTACTTTCTTATTAGAGGCATTCTCGTCGTACAGCCCTGCATCGGAATCTCTTGTCAATACCACATCTACATCCTGCATCTGCAGAAATTTCTGTAATTTTAACGCAATCTGCAGATTAATATCTTTTTCCAGACTGCCATCGACACTGACCTTACCCGGATCAGCTCCGCCGTGTCCCGCATCGACCACCACACAGGGCTTACTTTCCGACACTTTCACTTTCTCTGAGGTTACCGACTCAGACATCCTGCGTCCCCCGCGTACAATGAAGCAAACCGCCGCGAACATCAGTATAAGCAGCACGATCCTGAACAGTCTTTCCCTATTTTCCGGTTTCTTTCCCTTCATATCCCATTCCTAACGTCACTCCCTTTATAAATGCATATGAAGAAATCTTCCGAAAAATGCTGTCTTAGCGCGGACTGCTATGGCTGATTCATATACTCTTCGATCACATCCCAGATAGAGTCTACCTCAAAGCCGAGTTTCCATTCCGCCACGCCTCCGATGCCATATTTATTCATGATGTTCAATTTCACACGAATCGAATCCTCGTCCTCCAGCCACACTTGATAATGGCTGTCGCCCGACTGGTATTCTCCGTAATTCTGACAAGTCGCCTCATCCCACGCAGTAGTGATGTTGTGATCCTTAATATACTGCTGTGCCATCTCCATGCCTACCGCCTGACTGTCCACCGTCGTGCCCTTCGTCTCCCATATCCTTGTATAGAAAGGAATCGCATTGATTACCTTATTCGCAGGCACCTGCGCCACCGTATTGGAGATCCCGTTCTCCACAAAATCAATAGAGGCCACCGATCCGGCCGTATCGCTTCCCTTGTAATGTTCATCGTAGCCCATAACAATTACATAGTCCGCAACGATCCCCTGCTCTTTCCTATTATAATGATCGTTGTATCCCATCGGCACATAATTGTCGATGGACAGCACGATTCCGTGTTCCCTGCACGGGATCGACAATTCTCTGATAAACTCGACAAAAGGTTCCCCGGCATCCAGACTGATATTCTCGAAATCAATGTTGATCCCGTCCAGATCATATGCCACCGCCGTATCGATCAGGCCGCTGATCAGATGGGATCTGGTGCTCAATCCCGCCAGAACCTCATAAGTGTCCACTCCTTCATTCGTGAAATTATCTATGAGCCCCCAGACTTCCAATCCCATATCATGTGCGCGCTCCACATAATCCGCCGAGGCCAGATTCGTAAAGTTACCGTCATTATCATATAGAGCAAACCACGTGGGTGATATCACATTGATCCCCTTCGTGCCCGCCATCATTTCCGACAATGTGTCATTGCCCCCGATGCTCGCCACGGAATGCCATGCCAGATTGATCTTATGTTCACGGGTATTAGACGCGTAGACCGGCTCCGTATAATCAGTCACCGGTGCGGGCATCTCCGTCTCCCTCTCACTCAATCTCTTATTTTCCACATATCCGATGAAGGCATCCTCCGTCTTTACCTTCGTCCACGTCTCCATCTCCTCCAACACGACCACTTTGTCACCCTCGGAGACATCCGTCAGAATATCGCTCTTGATCCCGCCTTGATAGCGCACCTGCGTATCATCGGTAATCGTTGCCACCTGACGTTCATTCCACTCCGTATAGACCTGCATATGATTCGGCTCCGTATACAGCGCGTAGGAGAAATTCGTATACTCTTTGACGAAATCCACCGCCACATACAGCATGTCCCCCTCGTATCTGGCGATCACATAATCCCTGCTGCTCTCGCTGCCATCCACCGCAACTGTCTGCGAACCGATCACCGACGTGACTATGGCATCCGGCAATGTATAAATCAGCACATTTTCCCTCGTGTCTTCAAAAAATCTGTCATTAAAATATTTATGCACCGTGGCAAAGTCAAAGTAACACACACCGTCCCACAATCTGGCGTGTTCCTCGACCCGTTCATCCTGTAAAATAATCGGCACATCGTCGCTGCCCGTGATGCCGAAATACTCCGCCAGATCCGCACGCTCCTTGGAATACGAATATTTCTCTATTAATTTAGCTCCAAAACCTACCCCCGCAACCACGATAATAAGGACGATCGCGATTAGTACCGGAATTATTTTTTTCATAGATCCAGCTCCTTTCTGACCGTCCTCATTATAACAAACTATTTCCTTTCAGTCATTATAAATTTGACATTTTTCGGCACAATCATATTTTGCCAAAATCATTTCCAAAAGTTACATCCTGTATAATCCGGCCACGGCTGCCACCTGCCACAGTCTCATGAAGCGGGAGCTTCTTAGAGAAACCTCAGCGTTCTATAATATAATTCATTCACATATGCTTTTTCATACGCTCGCAGGTTTTCACCGATTTCATCCTAAAATTTAGTCTGCCAAAAAGAGCATTGTGATATACTAACGGCATAAGATACTATTAGGATGTGAAATAGCTTCAAGGCATCGCCGACATGCAAAAATAAAAAATAACTGTATAACCTACTCATTCCTTGTGAATTATAATTGTGAAATATAGAAAGAAATAAGATATGGTCTATGATCAGGCACATCGCCTATAAGACTCTCTCCGAACTGTGCTGCCGACCGCAGCGGAGAGATAGATGTTATTTATGAAGTTGCACACGCTGCCTCCTTTCGTTGCCGACTATCGGAGACACCTTGTAGATCGATTATAGCCATAATATGACAAAAAAGCAAGTAAATTCTAAAATTATTAAAATTTTTTAAACACTTTATGCACACTATTGACTAAAATTGGCGCAAAGTATAAGATGCAGGTATCAAAAAAGAGTTTGACTTTACAAACTCGAAGTATGCCAAAGAATTTCATAATAAATATTCTGCGTGAACAAAATATATGACTTAAAAGGATGTGACTATCATATGAAAATAGAAAAAGTTAACGAGCAGCAGATTCGCTGCACTCTTACAAGAGAAGATCTTGCCACCAGAGAACTGAAGATCAGCGAACTCGCCTACGGCACCGAGAAAGCCAAGACCCTGTTCCGCGATATGATGCGTCAGGCATCTTTCGAGTGCGGCTTCGAGGCCGAGGATATCCCGCTGATGATCGAGGCGATCCCGTTAAACTCCGAATGTATCGTGCTGATCATCACGAAGGTGGAGGACCCCGAAGAACTGGACACACGTTTTTCCAAATTTGCCCCGTCAGTCCACGAGGATGATGATTATGACGAAGACGGCGAGGACTTAGTCGATGCCTTTTCCGACGGAGCCGATGAGGTACTTAATATGCTGCGTAAGATGAGCGGTGCCGATATTCCGGACGATTCCGCTAAGGCAAAGCCTTCCTCCCCGGAGAGTTCTGCCGGACACAGCGCTGCGAAGGAATCTGCCCCGGTACAGTCTTCCAGCCGGCTTTTCTGTTTCCCGACACTGCATGATGTGACGAGACTGGCTCATGTGGCGGCTGCCTCTTACAATGGGAACAGCACATTATATAAAGATGAAAATGGCGGTGCCTATCTGCTGTTAATCAATTCCGATAACCAGAGCGCTTCCGATTTCAACCGCATCTGCAATCTGATCTCAGAATACGGCAAGCCGGAGAAAGCAGCGCTCTCCGCTAAGGCTTATCTGGAAGAACATTATGAGCCGTTGATTAAAGAGCATGCGATTGAGGCTTTGGCACAAATTTAGGGCTCGATAAAATAAAAAACGCACGTTATTGCAATCAACATTATACAGACAATTAAAGCATCAAAAAAGCAACCGCTCCGACCAAAGTTAGGTTGCTTTTTTGATTTATAACCTACAATGAGGCGAACCGTTACTAACGGTAACACCCTTTTTATGCTCTTATTCTAACGCAATAATGATTATAATTCAATACTTTTCTTGAAAATTCTTACACCGCCGCAATCTTAGTCATCAGATCATCTACTGCGATCCCGTGCACCATAGCCGCCTCTTCCAGCGTCTCTCCCTGTGCGGACGGACATCCGAGACAGTGCATGCCGATCTCCATAAGTACCGGTGCGATGTCAGGATTCGTTCTTAATGCTTCTCCTATTGTTGTGTCCTTTGTAATATCTGCCATGATCATTTACCTCCGTTCATCCCGCGCAGGCGGAACAGTTTATTTTAGGGTTATCAACATGTATTATTTCACATGTCTTTATGTTTCATTAGTATAATAGGAAAAAAAGATTCCTGCAAGCCATCAATTTTCCCATTTTTTAAACAATATGTTTTTTACATACAATTTTCACAAATTTTTCATAAAAATCTGCCATTTGTATGAGAAAAAGTACAAAGCCCGACTTGACTCTTCCGCTTGCTATAACATATAATATGTGTACTGGATAAGCATTTTTCGGCATTTTATCAAAAATGTCAAAAATTTAACAAAATAATCATTGATAGGAGGCTATTTCAAAATGAGACCAGAATGGAAAGATTTTGTAGGCGGCAAATGGGACAAAGAAGTCAATGTTCGTGACTTCATCCAGAGAAACTATCATCCGTATGACGGTGATGAGTCCTTCTTGGCAGAGCCTACACAGAACACCAAAGACTTATGGGCACAGGTTCTTGATTTGCAGAAGCAGGAGCGTGAGGCAGGCGGCGTACTTGATATGGATACTAAAGTTGTATCTACGATCACATCCCATGGTCCGGGCTACTTAGACAAGAGCAAGGAGACAATCGTAGGTTTCCAGACAGATAAGCCCTTCAAGCGTTCTTTACAGCCTTACGGCGGTATCAGAATGGCAGAGAAAGCTTGTACCGATAACGGTTACGAAGTTGATCCCGAGATCAGCGAGTTCTTCTCCACACACAGGAAAACACACAATGCCGGCTGTTTCGATGCATATAATGCAGAGATGAGAGCTTGCCGTTCTTCTCATATCATCACAGGTCTTCCGGATGCTTACGGACGTGGACGTATCATCGGCGACTACAGACGTGTTGCTCTGTACGGTATTGACAGACTGATCGAGGATAAGCAGGCTCAGAAGGATTCTACAGGCCGCGTTATGACAGACGATGTGATCCGTCTTCGTGAAGAGCTTTCCGAGCAGATGGTTGCTCTTAAGCTGATGAAAGAAATGGCTGCTTCCTATGGCTGCGATATTTCCAAACCCGCTTCTAACGTAAAGGAAGCTATCCAGTGGACATATTTCGGATATCTGTGCTCCGTTAAAGAGCAGAACGGTGCTGCTATGTCTCTCGGACGTACTTCTACATTCCTTGATGTATATGCAGAGCGTGACCTTGCTAACGGTACATTTACCGAGAAAGAGATTCAGGAGTTCGTTGATCACTTCATCATGAAGTTAAGACTGATCAAATTTGCACGTACACCTGAGTATAACCAGATTTTCGCAGGCGATCCGGTATGGGTAACAGAGTCCCTCGGCGGTGTTGGTGTTGACGGTCGTCCGATGGTAACCAAGATGAGCTTCCGTTATCTGCACACATTGACCAACTTAGGACCTTCTCCGGAGCCGAACTTAACAGTTCTCTGGTCCACAAGACTTCCTGAAGCTTGGAAGAAATACTGTGCTAAGATGTCCATCCAGACTTCTTCCATCCAGTATGAGAACGATGATCTGATGAGAGTAACTCACGGTGATGACTACGGTATCGCATGCTGCGTATCCTCCATGGTTATCGGTAAGGAAATGCAGTTCTTCGGCGCACGTGCTAACGTTGCTAAATGTCTGTTATATGCATTAAACGGTGGTATCGATGAAGTTACCAAGAAACAGGTTGGACCTAAATATCGTCCTGTTACCGGTGATGTACTGGATTACGATGATGTTATGGATAAATTCATCGACATGTTAGAGTGGCAGGCAGATGTGTATGTAAATACACTGAACATCATCCACTACATGCACGACAAATATTGCTATGAGAGAGCAGAGATGGCTCTTCATGACAGAGATGTTAAGCGTTACTTCGCAACAGGTGTTGCAGGTCTCTCCATCGTAGCTGACTCCTTATCCGCTATCAAGTATGCTAAGGTTGAGCCGATCAGAGACGAAGACGGTATCATCGTTGACTTCAAGACAACAGGTGAGTTCCCGAAATATGGTAACGACGACGACCGCGTAGATGAGATCGCTCAGGAGATCGTTCACAAGTTCATGACAGCGATCAGAAGACATCACACCTACAGAAACGGTGTTCCTACAACCTCTATCCTTACAATTACGTCTAACGTAACTTATGGTAAGGCTACAGGTAATACACCTGACGGACGTAAGAAAGGTCAGCCTTTCGCTCCGGGTGCTAACCCGATGCACGGACGTGATACTCACGGTGCAGTAGCTTCCTTATCTTCCGTATCCAAGCTTCCGTTCAACGATGCACAGGATGGTATCTCCAATACCTTCACCATCATTCCGGGCGCACTTGGTAAAGAAGATCAGGTATTCGCAGGCGATATCGAATTAGATCTGAATAAGTAAGATGATTTCAGCAAAAGCTGAAATCGGAAAAAAATCCATATATGACAGATTTTTTTCCAAAGATATCTAAGGAGGAAAAATATATGGATAATAATCAGATGATTGAAGACTTTGTCAAGATGATGGATTCCGGTATGGCACAGGGTGTCGGACATGTGAATGTAGACGTTGACGACAAAGCTGACAATTCTAAAAACGTGCAGACAATGGGGTGCACGGATTGCTCCCGTACCCCGCTGGCTTGCAGTGTTCCGACTCTCCATGAGGGTTTAGACGACTACAAATAATAGGAGGACAAAACAATGGCAGCAGCAAATGCTCAGGTAGATAACTTAGTTTCTTTATTAGATGGTTATGCAACAAAAGGCGGCCATCACCTTAATGTAAACGTACTCAACAGAGATACTTTATTAGATGCTCAGAAGCATCCTGAGAACTATCCTCAGTTGACAATCCGCGTATCCGGTTATGCAGTAAACTTCATCAAGCTGACACCGGAACAGCAGGCAGACGTTATCTCTCGTACATTCCACGAGTCAGTATAATTCTGAATGTCAAGCATACAGGAGTCTCGCAACAGCGAGGCTCCTTTTATGTTATTAAAATCATACCAATTGGAATCCTTTCATCGTTACACACCTCCTCGCGTTAGTCTTTACACCTCATAAGCCGTTTGTTATAATATAATCATCATGAAATAGTAACGATTATGCATAGAAAGTATGTGATTATATGTC
This sequence comes from Lachnospiraceae bacterium, assembly GCA_014804355.1. Taxonomy (GTDB): domain Bacteria; phylum Bacillota; class Clostridia; order Lachnospirales; family Lachnospiraceae; genus UBA3282. The sequence goes on along the minus strand of JAAUZY010000084.1, from coordinate 29,135 downwards.
AGATGCAGCAGATATCATCAGAGATTCCATTACAGAATTTTCAAGATTACAAAACTGGATGCTATCCGTCCGGGATAAAGATCCGGTAACATACAATTTAATGTATGAAAGATATATTGAATTAAAGGTCACATTAACAACATTAGGAGTTAATCTCACTGAACTGGATAGAATAAAAGAGTAAGCAGATTCAATTGCGAGACTTCGCAAACTCGAAAACATTAAGAAAGAAGGTTATGATATATGCAGGGAAGAATCCACTCTTTAGAAAGTTTCGGTACGGTAGACGGACCGGGAACACGTTTTGTAGTTTTTGTGCAGGGCTGCCCTATGCGCTGTGCCTACTGTCACAATCCCGATACCTGGGCTATGACCGGTGGGACGATGATGGACCCGGAAGAAATATTTGAGCAGTATAAACGAAATGAAGCTTTTTACAAGGGCGGCGGCATTACGGTTACCGGCGGTGAGCCACTAATGCAGGTAGACTTCTTAATTGATTTGTTTACGATCGCCAAGGCAAACAATGTGCACACTTGTATCGACACGTCGGGAATCGCTTATAAGAAAAACGCTAACCCGGAATGGCTTGCCAGACTGGATCAGTTAATGACAATGACTGATCTTGTCATGCTCGATATTAAACACATTGATCCTGAAAAACATAAAGAACTGACTTCCCAGCCCAATGACGGCATTCTCGCCTTTGCAGAATATCTGGATGAAAAGCATGTAGATTTATGGATTCGGCATGTCATCGTGCCGGGCATTACAGATGATGATCAGTATTTGTACCAGCTCGGCTATTTTATCGGTGGTTTATCCAATCTGAAAGCACTGGATGCACTTCCCTATCACACTATGGGAAAACCGAAATATGAAAAGCTTGGCATAGCGTACAAACTGGACGGTGTAGAGCCCATGGACAAAAACAAACTGATCGAAAAAAAGGAGAAGATTCTGGACGGTATCCGCAAGCGCCGTGAGGAATTAAGTGTAAAGGCATAATCGTTTCTTCTCATTTCAAAAAAAGCTATACTTTGCCACTTGTATATTGGTTTCTTTTATATTAAAATAGATACATGGCGAATTGATAAATTTATATCAATCACTCACAGTCTTATAATATTAAGGAGGATACGGTTATGGCATATGTAATTAGTGATGCTTGTGTAGCATGTGGCGCTTGTGAGGCTCAGTGTCCTGTTGGCGCAATCAGCATGGGCGACGGCAAATTCGAGATCGACGCAACAAAGTGTATCGACTGCGGTTCTTGCGCAGGTGCTTGCCCTACAGGTTCCATTTCTCAGGGTTAATCACACACTAAAGCGAAATACAGAGAAGAAACGTCCTGCGACGGATCTTCCAAACATAAAGTTACTCTTAGGCACTGTGCCTCAGAGTAACTTTTTTCGTAACTACTCAGAACCCTATTCTTCACAGTTACGAACCTTCTGAGCAGTTACCTTTTTTCATATATGTTTTCTCTACGCTTTCTTTTTCCCTTTACCCAGTCTTTCCCTCGGCTTATGGCGGTCCCTAATCATTTCGTCGATCCTGCGGTAATGCTCTTCCTCCTGTTTCCAGCGTGCATCATCCCGCTCCTCCTGCATCCGGAACTGATAATCCAGCTCTTTCAGTATACTGTCCTTTACATCGGTGCATAATTCCTTATTCGCCGATTTGACTGCTTCCGTAATCATATGCTGTAATAAGTACTGCAGCCTTGCCGCTTTCCGTTCTCTCTCCGTATCGTTATTCTCGTGCTGCTGTGATATCGTGTTGCCTTCCTTTCCCGGCAATACCACCGCATAACGGTGCTCCCGCTCCGTATTTTTTTCCTCCGTATTCTCTTTCACAGATTCTTTGACCATATTCACCAATTTCTCCTCTCGGATTTCCGCCTTACTTTGCCATGCTGCACATTCAATATCACTCGTTATTTGTTCATCGCTCTTTCCTGCACCTTCCTGCAATTCCAATACTACCTGCTCTTTCTGCTCCCCTCCCGATACGGGCGGAATTTTAAATAGAACGGTACGAATCGCCTTAAGCTGCAATCCCTGCTCCTTGAGTAATTTGATATGCTGCAGTTGTTTGATGTCCTGTTCCGTATAATATCGGTGACCCATTTCATTGCGTTTAATAGGAAGCTTCAGCTCATCTTCCCAGTATCGCAGCACATGGCTCTCTACCTGTACCTTCTTAGCGGCCTCTGATATGTAGAAGATTGTTTTTTCTTCCATTACGACTCCTCCTTTTTCAAAAATTAAGCTTCGCAGGATTGCGAGATTCGCTTCGCAATCTCGAAGCTTGCCAAGCAGTTTCCTATATAATATAAAAAGAGACCGCCCCACTCAGGATTGTCTCTTTCGTAAAAATGTGCCTTATCCAATTATGATCTATTTTTGCAGATTTGCAAACTTCGTGAAATCCGGTAACCATACCAGCTCTACGGTGCCGATCGGACCGTTTCTCTGTTTCGCGATGATAATCTCCGCGATTCCTTTCTTCTCCGTATCTTTATTATAATAATCGTCTCTATAAATGAACATGACCACATCCGCATCCTGCTCGATCGCGCCGGACTCACGCAGATCCGACAGCATCGGTCTGTGATCGGGTCTTTGCTCCACCGCACGGCTAAGCTGGGACAGCGCAATCACCGGAACATGCAGTTCTCTCGCCAACGCCTTAAGGGAACGGGAGATATCGGATATCTCCTGCTGTCTGGAATCCGTAGATCTTCCGCTCCCGGACATCAACTGCAAATAGTCTATGATGATCATTTCCAGATTGTGTTCTAACTTATACTTTCGGCACTTGGAACGCATTTCTGAAATGCTGATACCGGGCGTATCGTCAATAATCAAATGCGACTTACCGATCACGCCGGCGCTCCCGATCAGCTTCTCCCACTCTGCATCGGACAGATTACCCGTCCTAAGGTGCTGGGAGTCAACCTTAGACTCCATGGAAAAGAGTCTGTTAACCAACTGTTCCTTAGACATCTCCAAGCTGAAGATCGCCACCGTTTTATCCTGCTTAAAAGCCACATATTGGGCCACATTTAACACGAACGCTGTTTTTCCCATGGAAGGTCTTGCAGCCACCAGAATGAGGTCAGAAGGCTGCATACCGGCCGTTCTGTAATCCAGATCCAGGAATCCCGTCGCAACCCCGGTTACATTGCCCTTATTATGAGATGCCTTCTCTATATGATCCATGGCATTCATAACGATCTGTCTGATAGGAACGAATTCTCCCGTGTTCCTGCGCTGCACCAGATCGAAAACTCTTTTCTCCGTATCTGACAGGATATCTTCCAGACTGCTCTTGCCTACATAACAGGTGTTAGCAATCTCCTCATTCAGGCGAATTAGTTTCCGTAGCGTAGCTTTCTCTGCCACAATATTGGCATAATACTTTACATTCGCCGTGATAGGAACCGCTATGATCAGATCACGGATAAATTCCAGACTGCTCACCTCCGGCGGCACGTCTTTCTCTTTCAGCCTATCCTGTAACGTGACCGGATCTATCGGTTTTCCCTCGTCATTCAATTCCACCATAGTGTCGAAGAGCACACCATACTGCTTATTATAGAAATCTTCACCGAGTACGATCTCCGACGCGACCACAATGGCTTCTCTGTCCATGATCATGGATCCGATGACAGACTGTTCCGCCTCTATGCTGTGGGGTAATATTCTTTTTAGGAGTGCTTCCTCCAATGTCTGCCACCTGCCTTAACTTCGTACTTTCTTTCCCGCTCTTATCCCGCGTTCTCTTCCACATTCTCCATCATTTACTGAACATACCGAAGCTGTACCTTTATGTTCTATTTGGCGCCTTCTTCCACTACCTTCACACGCAGCTTGCCGGTCACCTTGGGGTGAAGCTTCACGCTTACCTCATAGGCGCCTAATGCCTTGATTGCTTCCGGAAGCTGGATCTTCTTCTTATCCAGTTCCAAGGCACACTGTTCTTTCGCCGCCGCCGCGATCTCCTTGGAGGATACGGAACCGAAAGCCCGTCCGCCCTCACCGGACTTCATAGTAAGCACCACTTCCTTCGTCTCCAGCACCTTAGCCAGCTCCTGCGCCGCTTCAAGCTGCTCCTGCGCCACTTTATCCGCATTTGCTTTCTGTAATTTCAGATTATTCATATTGACGGAATTCGCTTCCACACCCAATTTCTTAGGCAGAACAAAGTTCCTGGCATATCCGTCGCTCACATTTACGATCTCGCCCTTTTTACCCAGCGATTTTACATCTTCTAACAAAATAACCTTCATATCTATTCCCCGCTTTCTGTGCGCCTGTACACTTCCACAAAGCATACTCACACTTCTTATGCATCCAACTCGCCTTCTGCAATCATCGCATCCAGCGTTCTCTTAATAGTCACGATGCCTTCTTCTATCGTACCATTCTCCATCTGCGCGCCCGCCACATTCATGTGACCGCCGCCACCCATCCGTTCCATGATCACCTGCACGTTCACTTCGTCAATAGAACGCGCGCTGATATAGATAATGCCGTTATACGGCGTCAGAATAAAGCTTGCTTTAATCCCTTTGATATTTAACAGTTCATTGGCTGCCTGTGCGCCCACCACGGTAGGACTCGCCACGTCCTCGGCCGTACATACCGATATCGCATAAGATTTTCTGTAAATTTCCGCCTGACTGACGGCATCCGCCTTGGCCTTATACTCTGCCGCATCGTCACGAAACAGCTTCCGAACACGGGTCACATCCGCACCGTTCCTGCGCAGGAATGCTGCCGCCTCAAAAGTTCTGACACCGGTCTTCGTCATAAAATTATTCGTGTCTATCATAATACCGGAATACATGCAATCCGCTTCCTCCGGCCTCAGCTTCAGATTATCGCCGATATACTGCAGGATCTCCGACACCATCTCACATGCGGAAGAGGCGTAAGCTTCAATATAGGAGAGCGTTGCATTCTCAATAATCTCCGATCCCTGTCTGTGATGATCCAGAACCACCACGGATTTACAACGTTTCAACAACTCGGGGCATTCCGTGATACTGGGCTTATTGACATCCACCACCACCAGTACGGCATTGCTGCCGACCATCTCAAGTGCCCGCGTGTTATTGATAATCATATCCTCTTCATAACCGCTGTTATTTAAAAATGTATCCACCATTGGCTGGATGGCGGCGCCTACGTCATTTAACACGATGTGCGCCTTCTTATTCAATACCTCGGCAACACGGTAGATACCTACGGCTGCACCGAAGCTGTCCGCATCACCCATGCGGTGTCCCATAACAAAGATCTCATCCTTAACGGCGATAATTTCCTTAAGCGCATGTGCCTTGACTCTTGCCTTGACACGGGTGCTCTTCTCCACCTGCTGGCTCTTGCCGCCATAGTATGCCACATTCTCAGGCAGCTTGACCACGGCCTGATCACCGCCGCGTCCCAGTGCGATATCGACCGCATTGCGCGCAAACTCATAGTTCTGTGTATAGCTTAACCCGTCCAGCCCCATGCCGATACTGATCGTAACCGCCATCTCATTACCGATATTGACCGTCTTGACCTCTTCCAGCAGATCAAACCGGTTCTCCTGCAGCTGAATCGCCGCTTCCTTACGCATGATAACGAAATATTTATCTTTCTCCAGCTTCCTGCATATACCATCCATAGCCGCTATATATTTGTTGACCTTACGATCTATCAATGCTATCAGCAGAGAACGCCTGACTTCCTCCACACTTTCCAATGCTTCGTCATAATTATCCAGATAAATAAGCATTACGGCTAATGATTGGTTATCGACCTCTTTCAAAGCGATTTTCAGTGCCGTCTCGTCAAACAGGTACAGTGCAATCAGATAGCCTTCATAACCCTTAGCCTCTATAATATCACTGTTCTCGGCCATCTCCTTAAGAGAGATCTTCTTCATCTTAGCGATATAATTGCCGGAATCATATTCCACGTCAAACTCTACTTCGTCCTCTTCATTCACGCCGGGCAGCTTGTCCTTCGTGATAGAGGGAAACAGTGATGTGACAGACTTGCGGTATCCCTTATCCTGATGTACCATCTTCTCAAATGCGATATTCGTCCAGATAATCTTGCCGCCGTCGTCTAACAATGCATGGGGAAGTTCCAGATCCCGCAGAAGCCTTCTCTGAATCTGCCCGTACTGCGTTGCAAAGCTGACCAGCTCGTTCATAATAATCGGCTTATTATAGAACATCATGGACAGAATAATGGCGATATAGAATATAATAAATCCGCTGAGTATCAGCCCTGCTCTGTAATCGATCATATAGATCAGGGCATCCACGGCGATCAGTAAGAATCCAAGATATAAAGAAGACTGTAAGTACGACTTTAATCTTCCCTTTAATTTTACACTGTTTTTCATCATATCTTCTTCTCTTTATTTATTCCGAAGCATATCAATCATCTTCACAAAGAATCTGCATTTTCTTCCGATATACGCTTGCACACCATCATAAGTATAGCATTTTTTATAAATTCATGCTACTCCAATATATAGAGCTTTTTCACTAAAAAATGACAGGATATGGTAGTTCCTATATAAAAAAGCTGTTGCCTTGGCAACAGCTTTCTCATTAACATTAATTAGTCCTGTACATAAGGCATAAGCGCTACGTGTCTTGCGCGCTTGATCGCTACTGTCAGCGCACGCTGATGCTTCGCACAGTTTCCTGTGATTCTTCTGGGAAGGATCTTACCTCTCTCAGATACGTATCTTTTCAGTTTATTGGTATCCTTGTAATCGATTACATTATCTTTACCGCAGAAAACACATACCTTTTTTCTTCTGCGCATTCCGCCCTTTTTCTTAGGGAAATCCGGCTTGTCTGTTTTATTAAATGCCATGGTCTTTGCCTCCTTCTAAATTCAAACAATTAGTTGAACGGCAGTTCCTCATCGATTCCGTCAGGAATATTCATAAATCCGTCGCCGGCTGCTGCCGGTGCAGGTCTGTTCGCAGGAGCATATCCCCCGTCTCCGTTGCCGGCACTGTTCTTGCTCTCGGCAAATTCCTGTTCCTCTACCACGATTTCTGTTGTATACACTTTGACCCCATCCTTGTTGGTATAACTGCCCGTCTGGATACGTCCCGTAATCGCAATCTTCGTTCCCTTGTGAAAATATTTCTCCGCAAACTCGCCTGCCCTGCCGAATGCAACACAATTGATAAAATCCGCGGTCTGCTCATCGTTATTACGATTAAATCTGCGGTCTACAGCAAGTGTATATCTAGCAACTGCCATAGCGTTATCTCCCTGAGAATATCTTACCTCAGGATCTCTTGTCAAACGCCCCATAAGTATTACTTTGTTCATAAATACCTCTTTCTATTTCTCGTCTTGTCTTACGCACAGGTATCTGATGACATTATCCATAATACGGATACGGCTCTCGATCTCGGCCGGAACATTGCTCTCTGCTTCGAACTGGATAAAATAGTAGAAGGCTTCTTTCATTTTCTGTACTTCATAAGCCAGTCTCTTCTTACCCCAGTCATCCACGTTTGTAATCTGTCCGCCGAATCTTTCTACCAGAGCCTTAGCTTTCTCTAAAGTAGCGGCTCTTTCGTCATCTTCGATCTTTGCACTAACAACAACGGCTAACTCGTATTTGTTCATGCTTCTTTCCTCCTTTTGGTCTCTGGCCCCTTCTTATATAAAGGAGCAAGGATGATTGACTTTACAGTCATATTAGTATATCACGGGTATTTATGATACCATAACTATCAATAATCTGCAAGGAATTTTTCAAAAGATTCTTCTTTTCCCCGCTTCCCTTATCGTATACTGCTCAATCTGCGCCCTGCCCGGGTCTGGTAATGTGTCTCACATTCTTCACGTTTTTCTCTGCCTGCCTGCGCGGAATCATGATCTGATGACCGCATCCCATACACTTCAATCGGAAATCCGCCCCGACACGCAGCACCTCCCACTCCTTAGAACCACAAGGATGCTGCTTCTTAAGCTGTAATATATCCCCAACCTTAATATCCATTACCAATACCCTTTCACACACATTCACTAAGGCTTCCTGAGCGTCACCTTGTCGCATCCTAATCCAGCTGCGAAAAAATCTCCCCGATACTCCCCTGCACTATCAGATCCGCGATGGAATCGCGCGGCGTAGGCGTCTTATTAACTAACACCAGTTTACTGCCGTTATAATAATCCAAGAGTCCCGCCGCTGGATAGACCGCCAGTGAAGTACCACCCACGATCAGCACATCCGCCTCACTGATATAACGAATGGCATCTGCGAGCGTCCTCTGATTCAGTCCTTCCTCGTACAACACTACATCCGGTTTAATACTGCCGCCGCATGTACACGCCGGTACGCCCTCGGAGTTTGCAATATACTCCACATCATAGAATGTACCGCACTTCTCGCAGTAGTTCCTCAGAACAGAGCCGTGCAGTTCCAGCACTACCTTACTGCCTGCCGCCTGATGCAGGCCGTCAATATTCTGGGTAATCACTGCCTTAAGCTTCCCCTTCTGCTCCCACTGTGCCAGCTTTAAATGTGCCGCGTTGGGCTTCGCGTCAAGGCATAACATTTTAGCACGGTAGAAACGATAGAACTCATCCGTCTTCTGCCGGTAAAATGTATGACTTAAGATCGTTTCCGGCGGATAATCATACTGCTGGTGATACAAACCGTCAACACTTCTGAAGTCCGGAATGCCGCTCTCGGTAGACACCCCGGCACCCCCGAAAAATACGATATTGTTGCTTTCATTTACCCATTTACGAAGCTGTTCCAACTGTTCCATACTCCACCTCCATATCTGACCTTGCTGTATGTCAGGTATTCCGCATTGTGTCACACTTGTTACGTTACGCACGTTATGTCACATTTGCTATTTTATATCGCATATTGTATTTCTGTCCATTTTCATGACAATGCTAATCTATCATCTAATCAAATTTCCAGCCATGCCGTCATTTACCCTCTTATTTATGCTGCCCCAGATCCAATCTGTTCACCGCAGAGAAGATGGCTCTTACAGAAGCTCTCGTAATGTTAGAGCTTACACCCACACCGTAGGTCACTCTGCCGCTCTCCACATCCAGCAGATGGATATACGCCGCTGCCTGAGAATTTGATCCACTCTGCAGTGCATGCTCCTCATAATCCAGAATCTTTATATCGATATCCAGCTCTTCCTGCAGTCCCCGTTTCGCCGCATCAATCGGTCCGTTACCCACAGCCTCAAAGGTCTTCTCTACTCCGTTATCCGTATAGACCACAGTTACTTTAGTATCAAACTCTGACTTCGTCTCTCCGCTTAAGTCATCCACACGCAGTTTGCGGAAATGAATAGGCTCTTTCTGATTCAGATACTGCTCCCGGAAATTCTCCATAATCTGATCCGGTGATACTTCTCCTTGTTGCTCAGATATCTTCTGGATTACATTTGCAAACTCCTTATGCATGCCCTTAGGCAGCTTGAAGCCGAAGTATGTGTCCATAATAAAAGCTACGCCGCCCTTACCGGACTGAGAATTGATCCGCACGATCGGCTCATACTCTCTTCCGATATCCGAAGGATCTATGGGCAGATACGGCACCTGCCAGATCTCACTGCCACGCTCTTTCAACGCGTGAACGCCCTTATTAATGGCATCCTGATGGGAACCTGAGAATGCGGTAAATACCAGTTTACCCGCATAAGGATGTCTCGGATGAATCGGTATCTTACAGCACCTCTCATAGATCTCAATACTCTCATTGACATGCTCGATCGCCAGCTTAGGATCGATGCCCTGCGAGAACATATTATATGCAATATTCATGATATCCACGTTACCGGTACGCTCACCGTTACCAAACAGTGTACCTTCCACTCGGTCTGCTCCCGCCAACAGCGCCAGCTCCGCACTTGCCACTCCGGTTCCTCTGTCATTGTGCGGGTGCACGCTTAAGATGATGCTCTCCCGATTCTTGAAGTGGGTGTTCATCCACTCAATTTGATCAGCGTACACGTTCGGCGTGTTCATCTCCACCGTGGAGGGCAGATTGATGATCATCGGATTTTCCTTCGTGGGTCCCCACTCTTCCTGTACCGCGGTACAGATGTCCAATGCAAAATCGAGTTCCGTTCCCGTGAAACTCTCCGGAGAATACTCCAGAATAATCTTGCCCGGGAAATTTTCCGCGTGACGCTTCACCATCTTCGTACCTTCCACAGCAATATTAATAATCTGTTCTCTATTCATATGGAACACCACATCACGCTGCAGTGTGGAGGTGGAATTATAGATATGGACGATTGCCTGCTTACATCCCTGAATAGATTCAAAAGTGCGCGCCACCAATTCCTCACGGCACTGTGTCAGCACCTGAACCACCACATCATCCGGAATCAGTTTACGGTCAATCAACTGCCGCAGAAAGTCGTATTCAATCTGACTCGCCGCCGGAAATCCGATTTCAATCTCCTTGAATCCCAGTTTGATCAAATAGTTAAAAAATTCGATTTTCTCCGATACAACCATGGGATCGATCAAAGCCTGATTACCGTCACGAAGATCCACGCTGCACCATATGGGCGCCTTTTCGATCTCCTTATTCGGCCATTTTCTCTCCGGATAATCCACCACCGGATTCTTACGATAACGTTTGTAATTTAACATCTAGGTCTCCTCCACTTCTGCATTAATATAAAAGAAAGCCCGTTGAACACAACGGGCTAAACAGATGACATTATTCACCGAGTCCACTCTCAATTGCACTGATCAGTGTTTTCAGCGCCTCTTCTTCATCCTCGCCATCACACACAAACTCGATCTCATCGCCACACTTGACACATGCACCCAGCACACTCAATACACTCTTGGCATTCGCTGTATTTTCCCGAAATGTAAAAGTTATCAATGATTTAAATTGCATTGCTTCCTTACATAGGATGCCTGCCGGTCTTAGATGCAGCCCTGTCGGGTTTTTGATGACTACCTTTTGGCTTACCATACCCTTATCCTCCAAATATCAATTCTGGTCAGTGCTTGAACCCCCTTAATGTTACAATTCACACGCACGCCTGTCTTCGTCTTGTAACTCTCAACCACAACCTAACTTTAACTATATCATTTTTTCACATGTACCACAAGTATTATAACATAATATTCTGTATAAGTTCCGCCAGCTTTTTGGCCTCTTCATCAATCATTTTCTGATCTTTTCCTTCGATCATGACCCTGACGAGCGGCTCCGTTCCGGAAGGTCTGATCAGCACGCGGCCCTCACCTGCAAATTTCTTATCCAAGACAGCAATTGCCTCGGCAATTTCCGGATAATCCATGTACTTCTCTTTCTTATGTGTCGGCACCTTGGCATTCACCAATGCCTGCGGCATAACTTCCATGATCGTCTTAAGTTCAGACAGCGGCTTTCCCGTCTCCACAATTACCTGTAACAGATGAAGCGCACTAAGGAGTCCGTCTCCGGTAGTATTTTCATCTAAGAAAATGACATGTCCGGACTGCTCTCCGCCTAAGCTCGCGCCGATTTCACGCATCCGCTCAAGAACATATCTGTCTCCTACCTTAGTCTGCTCGATATGGATCCCGTTACGCTCTCCCATCAGGAAAAAACCGAGATTGCTCATGACGGTAGCCACGATCGTATCTTTATTCAGCCGGCCGTTCTGTTTCATATAGTTGCCAACCAGTGCCATAATCTGATCGCCGTCTACAATATTGCCCAGCTCATCTACCGCCAGCAGTCTGTCCGCATCCCCGTCGAAAGCAAGCCCTACGTTCGCCTTCTCGTAGACAACTCTCGCCTGCAGTTCGCCCATATGCGTGGAACCGCAGTTGGCGTTAATATTTGTGCCGTCGGGATTATTGTGGATCGCTACCACTTCCGCTCCCAGCTCCTTCATCGTCTCCACGGATGTATAGTAGGAAGCGCCTTCCGCGCAGTCCAATACGATCTTCATTCCACGCAGATCCACGTTGACCGCCTTCATCGCATGGTTGATATATTCTTCCCTTGCATCGGTACGGTATTTGATCTTGCCCACACCCGCGCCCGTCGGGAATTTCACGCCCTGCATACCGTTCTTAATCAAAGCTTCAATCTCATCCTCCAGAGAGTCCGGCAGTTTATAGCCATTGCCGTCGAAGAACTTGATCCCGTTAAACTCCACCGAATTATGAGAGGCCGAAATCACGACTCCCGCATCCACCTTATATTTTCTTGTGAGATATGCAACCGCCGGTGTAGGTACAATTCCCACATAGACCGCATTCGCTCCCACAGAACAGGCACCCGCCATAAGTGCATTCGCCAGCATATCTCCTGAAATTCTGGTATCACACCCTACCATAATCGTGGGTTTATGCTCATTTTCCTTAGTAAGAACATAGGCTCCCGCCTGACCCAGCTGCATTGCAAGCTGCGGTGTCAATTCCTCGTTCGCAACACCTCTGACTCCGTCTGTACCGAATAACCTGCTCATTATAATACCCGTTCCTTTCTCTGTATCCCTATCACCGTATCTATTCTTCCTCCGTGACGTGTACCTGCACTTCCGTTTCCTCCCACACGACTGCGGAATTCTCCGGCAGACTTACGTTCAGCGGCATCTGATGATACCCCGGATCCGGCTCTTCCAATTCCTGTTCAGCAAGCCACGCCGTCATATCAACGGTTACTTCTAATGTATTCACATTGATCTCCTGCAGTTCGGCAGAAAGCCCGATCAGCGTGATTGTACATATTCCGTCAGGGTCTGTTATCTCTGTCTTCAATCCCGCCGGAACACCCGTGATCCGGATATCTCTCACCGGAATCGTAAAGATCCGCCGCATCTCCTGTCCCACTGATACTGTGACATTAATCATGCCGGTGAAGTCTTCCTCTGCGATGATCGTACCTTCCGGCAGATATTCTTTCAGATCAACCAGTGTCGTCACATCTTCTCTGGCGCCTGTAACATCTATTACGTCTTCCGGAATCTCGATGGCCGTAATATTCTGTATGATCCTGGACTTGCCCGCTATCAGTACATTGTTTCTTGTGCTTGTGTTCTCTCCCGTGAGACGGTATCCGTCCGCCGGCACGCCGGAAATCTGATAGCTGATCGGCACAGTCTTCGTCTCTAATATTTCTACGGTGACCCGCACTTTCGAAATACTCTTCTCAAGACTTGCGGAGCGGATCTCGGTTCCCGCCTCGTCATACAGCCGAATATCGAAATCTGCACTGATCATACTGGTGAAGCCGGAGACATTCACTTCCGCCTGCGCCTTTACGATCCGGGAAACCATAGATTCCGGTCCGGAGATCCGGATCAGATTCTGTTCCGTACTCACATCACCCAGCATATATCCTTCACCGACTTCACCCGTCACACTGGCCCGGATCGGGAAAGATCTGGTCTGTTTATTCTCAATATTTAACTTGACACTGTCTATGCTTGCCTTGACGCTTTCCACTTTATCATTATATTTACTAGTGGAAATTTTAATCGGAACAGTGTCTAAGCTGGTCAAATCATTAATATCCGCTGTCGCCACTACATCGCTCTTGCTCAGGGAAGGTATGACGGAGCGCGGCACATATACTGTTACAGAATTAATCACATCCGTATCTTCCAACACTTCGTATATCTGTCCTCTTTCCGTGATCAATTCCGTATTACGAATCGTAACCGGCACATCAGAAAAAGTTGTGTGCTCAATCGGATCGTTAATATTCGTAACAATCACCCATAGCAGCGCCGCAAATAAGAAAGACACCAGTTTCAGTCCCCAGTTCTGGGTAAGCTTATTCTTCATTTTTGGCCCTGCCTTTCCACAACTTCCGTTTCTTCTCTTCTACGGATTTGTTCTGAATCTCCGACAGTCTCACCTTAAGCCTTTCAGCGTCCATTCCTCTCTCCAGCTGACCGTTATATGCAACGCTGATTTTGCCGTTTTCCTCAGAAACGATCACGGTCAGCGAATCGGTCACCTCAGATATACCGACACCCGCTCTGTGCCTCGTTCCCAGCTCTTTACTGAGCGACATATTATCGGACAGCGGCAGATAACATGTCGCCGAGACGATGCGGTTGCCCCTCACGATAACCGCACCGTCGTGCAGCGGTGTATTATGCTCAAATATATTGATCAGCAATTGACTGGAGACTATACCGTCCACATCAATGCCCGTTCTCTCATACTCACTCAGAGGCTGTTCTTTCTCTATAACGATCAGCGCTCCTGTCTTCACCTTACTCATTTCCACGGAAGCCTTCACGATCTCATTGATCGTCCGGTCGGAAAAGCGTCCGCCCTCCGACTTGTCAGAATCAAAAGGAAGCATCGCCGAGAAGAAATTCTTCTGCCCCAGCTCTTCCATCGCCTTACGCAGCTCCGGCTGCAACATGACCACGATGGCAATCGCCGCGACATTAAACACGTTCGTCACGATCCACAGGATCGTATTCATTCTGAAAAATGCTGCAATCAGAATAAAAACCGCTATCATGATAACGCCCTTTAAGAGTGCCCACGCTCTCGTATTCTTGATCCACAGCAGAATATGATATGCCAGAAAAGCCAAAATAAAAATTTCTACAATATCAGTCCAGTATATCGTGGGCATATGCAGATTAGAAAGATATGTCGAAATAAATCTATTCAGTTGTTCCATATATCCCACCACCTTTCTGATCTTTTAGCTCTATAACCCAAAGTTAATTTACGAAGTAAACTTACCTTTTCTACCTGTCATGTGCACTTCTGGTTCTCTGCACCGTGCTCGATTTCTGGCTGTTAATCTGTTTTACTTTTTTCTCCGCTCTGGATACCACGACCTTAGGTACCGCTTTGACATAATAATAGTATTCATCGTCCTCAAACTGTACCTTTTCTGTTCTGCTGTAATCCACGTTGAAAACAAAGAACTGCAGCACCACTGCCAAAAGAAATGCCACGATATTGCCTACAATCACGCCAAACAGCGACACCTTCGTATCAAACATCAGATCCCCTACCAAAAGAATCATAATGTTCACCACCACGCCTGCCGCCATGGCAATCGTCCATGCATAGTCGATACTCAGTCTTCGGATCAAGTATACCAGCAGCACTGTGAATGCAAACGCCATGATGGTAACCGCCATCTCTTTGTTGTTCAGTAAACCGTCAACAACAAACTTGAATTTGGCAACCGAAAAATTGAATGTCGATGTCTCATCCCCTGTCATAGCAGCTATGACAGATACATTCTGTGCCACGTAGTGAACCATGTAGTATGCAATCACCCCGCAGCCCACCGAAACCATGGAAGCCGGAGTTCCTATCAGTCCCATCGCAAGCGGCACCACATAGGGAATCTTTAACAGAAAACAGATCGGCATAATCAGCACAACCAGCGTATCTTTCGGTGAAAATCTCAAATAAAGCAGGAACATAAGGAAGAATCCCACGCCCACCACTAACGCGCATTCCAGACTGAAAGAATATAAATGGAGCAGGACAAACAGCGCGGACATGACCACGATAAAATTCATGGGCATAAAAGAGCACATAAGCGCTACAATCAAAACCACTGTCATTCTGTCTATCGTATCCATATAGCCAATGCGGGAGTTTATGAGAAGCAGAGAGATCAGGGCTGTCATAAACTTCAAAAGCGGTGTGATATATACCTCGTATCTGCTGTATAGAGTCATTAGTATCTGTTTTGCAACAAGTAAGGTAGTCATTATTTATCCTTTCGCTTTCCGTACACTTTCGTAACACTTAGTGTTTATACATATCCGCCAGCCTGCGCAGATTCATGTAATACACCTTCAGGCTCCTGACTGCTCTGTTGTAGCGTATCGTATAAACAACATAAGCTATCACGGCATATCCCCCGATCGTCCACAAATACATCTTAAGGATATGTTTCGCAAATTCCAGCAGATCCATCTTGTAGATATCCGCCATAAATATTTCAAAATCATAAAAAATGTACATGCCAAAGACCACTACAAATGCGATGGTCGCACTTATAATGGACTTTAACACCTGCCATCCTATATAATCGCTCCGAAAATAACTTCCTATGGTGACATTTTTCCTGCCTTCGTTCGCCTCATAGGACGCCATTTTCGTCATCAGGATTATTCTCTTTTCATTTAACATACAGATCTCCTAACCCAGAAAGCGCATCTTCGGATTGTCTTTCACATCCTTCTTAGGCGCCGGCTTAGGCGGCTCCGGCTTACGTATGCTCTCATGCAGTTGGTTCGCCATACTGCTCTTACACTTTTCGCAGAACCGGCCGCTGTAAATCGGCGCATTACAATTCTCGCAATGAAGCGTGATACCCGATCCCTCTGCAAGCTGCAGTCTCTCATCCTTAAGCCACATCTGAATCTGATTCTGAGACACGTCACACGCCTCAGACACTTCAGGAATCGTCGCTTGAACATGATCTCTGATATAGTCTTTTACTTCCTGAAATTTCGCTTCCAGCGCCTCCCGACATGCCATGCAGATCGGCGGTCCCGACACATAATTAAATAACTTTCCACATTTCCTGCAGTTTCTTGCGTTCATGCTGTTGTCCTCCTGTAATATAATTTGGTCATAAACCATTACCGATTGCAAGAGTCACGAAATAAATGCGCTTTACTCCTGCCCTGCGCAGCTCATAACTCATTGCATCTATGGTACTGCCTGTCGTGTAGATATCATCGATAATAACAATCGTACTTAATTTTACATCATTATGACAGATTTTAAAAGCCCTTTTCAAATTATTTTGTCTGTTATAAACAGATAATTCTTTCATTGGCACCGTTTTGCGCACTCTTTTAATCAGATTGGTCTCTACCGGAATACCCAGCCGCTTTCCCAACTCCTTAGCCAGCACCTCCGCCTGATTATATCCCCTCGCTCTCCGCTTAGATGTGTGAATCGGCACCGGAATCAGTGCGTCCGGTCTGCAGCGTCTGATCCAATTTCCCAGCGACTGTTCCATACAGACAGCATAATATGCCGCATATTCCTGCCTCCCTTTATATTTGAACCGATAAATCGAATCCGATATACTGCGGTAAGAACAGAGCGCACGCCCTCTGTCAAAAAGGTGTCTGGGCCGCATGCAATCATGGCAATACTCCGTTTCCTCTTCTTCGAGTTTCTTGCCGCATTTCATGCAGTATGGTTCTTTAATATATTCAAATGCTTCCTTACATGTCTCGCAGACGAGACTTCCGAATGGGCTGACTGCCCGGTCACAGACGGGACATCTGCGCGGATAGATCAGATCCGTCAGTATCCCAAGAAATGTATTATTCATATAATTGTTCCTTTGTATGTTCTTGCTTTACTGCCTTTTTTGACAGCGGGATCAGTTCTCTGATCCGCTCCGCCAGCCCGGTATAGCGGCGGTTCTGATAATTGTTTTCCACCATTTCCTGCAGCGTCTTCCTGCTTCCCAGAATGGTCACACATCTTTTCGCTCTGGTCACACCCGTATAGAGCAGATTCCTGTTAAAAAGCATCCTCGGTCCCGACAGGAGCGGCATGATCACCGCCGGATATTCGCTTCCCTGAGACTTATGGATCGTTACCGCATAAGCAAGCTCGATCTCATCCAGCTGCCCGTAGGCATAAGTGACCCGTCTGTGCTCATCGAATTCCACCACTATCTCCTGCGCATACTCATTGATCTGCCGGATCGTTCCGATATCACCGTTAAAGATTCCGCTTCCCTTGTCAATGGGAATCCCGTATTTGCTTACCACTTCCCATTCCAGCTGATAGTTGTTCTTAATCTGCATGACCTTATCCTGCTCTCGAAACAGGATATCCCCCGCCGCATACTCCTTCTTGTCATCGGAGGGCGGATTGAGATATCTCTGCAGGATGCCGTTGAGGGTCTCCACTCCCAACGCGCCTTTACGCATCGGCGTCAAGACCTGAATATCATACGGCTCAGCTCCGACATAGGGCGGAAGTTTCTCTGTAATCAACTGTATCATATGCTTGTAGATAACATTTATGTCATTTCTTTCCAAAAAAAAGAAATCGCGGCTCTTATTATCCAGCGCAAGCTCCTCGCCGGCATGAATGCGGTGGGCATTCCACACAATATCGCTCTCGCCCTTCTGCCGGAATATTTTTTCCAGAATAACCGTGGGAATCCGCCCGCTGCTCATGATATCCTGAAGCACCTGCCCCGCTCCCACCGAGGGAAGCTGGTTGACATCCCCCACCATGATCAGTCTTGTTCCTACCGCAACCGCCTTAAGAAGCGACTGAAAGAGGAAAATATCTACCATAGACATCTCGTCCACAATGATCACATCCGTTTCCAGAGGATTCTCCTCATTGCGCTCAAAGCGTGCCGCTTTCGCTTCCTCGGACACCACACCGTTAAGTTCCAGCATCCGATGTATTGTACGGGATTCATAGCCTGTCGCCTCCGTCATACGCTTCGCGGCTCTTCCGGTAGGCGCCGCGAGATAGATATCCATACCCTCGGCCATAAAGTAACGTATCATCACATTGATCGTAGTAGTCTTACCCGTTCCGGGACCTCCCGACAGGATAAAAAGACCGTTTTTTACACTTTCCAGCACAGCCTGCTTCTGTAGCACATCCAGCCCAATGCCGAGTTCCTCCTCTATCCTGTCGATCTTCGTTCTGATCGCATTCTCTTCCGAAGGCAGGATCTCATTTTCTATAGAAATATTCAAGTCGTGCAGCATCTTGGCACAGCTTAATTCCGCATAATAATAGGTCGATCCGAAGACTTTACATTCTTCTTCGCCTTCTGCAGGTCTCTTCACGACAAGTTTCTTGTCCATCGCCAAATTACCGATCTGCGGTTCCATAATCGCCCCGTCCAGCCCCAGAAGTTCACCTGCCTTGCGCAGCAAAACGCTCTGCGGCAGGTAACAGTGTCCCTCTCCACCTGCCAGCATAAGCGTATAGAGCAGTCCGCTCCTGATCCGATAATCCGAGTCCGTGTGAATACCGATCTTTGCCGCAATCTCATCCGCAATTCGAAAACCAATACCGTGAATATCTTCCGCGAGCCGATAAGGATTCTCCTTTAAGATACCGTATAACTGTGCACCGTAGGACTCGTAGATGCGAATCGCCAGTGTGTTGGAGATTCCGTATTTCTGCAGATACGTCATCGCCTCTCTGGCGTCCCTTTTCTCATACACTGTGATGGCGATCTCCCGCGCCTTACGCTCACTGATTCCCTTGACTTCAGCCAGCCGTTCAGGCTCTTCTTCAATTATGCGATAGGTGTCTGCACCGAACCGCTTCACGATCCTTGCCGCCAGCGCCTCTCCCACGCCTTTGACAGCGCCGGAGCCCAGATATCTCTCTATGCTCACCACATCCTCCGGCGGAACGATCTCATACCGTTCTATCTTAAACTGTTCGCCGTAAATCGGATGGGTTGTGCTACTTCCTTCAGCCTCAATTGTCTCTCCCTGATCCGTTGTCTTAAAAAAACCGACACACGTAACTTCTTCCCCGTCAGCGATCAGATTTAATACCGTATAGCCGTTATCCGGATTGCGATATATGATATGTTCGATAAATCCTTTGATTTTCTCCATCTGTCCACGATACTTTCTGTCATCGGACCGTACTACGCAACAGCGGGCTGCCTTGAACAAGCAGCCCGCCCTCATCCATATTTTCTATATGCCGTAATTGCGCTTCGCCTGTTCGTACAGCATATGCGCTAAGGAATTAGACTTCTCGCTAGCTGTCTGCTCGGCAATCTGCTGAATGGCCTGATCCTTAAAACAGTCTACCATGTTAGAACCATAGCCCTCTTCCTCATCGTCATCGCTGAAGAACTTGGTAGTCTTCTCCATCTCTTTATAGACCTGCTCCCAGAGATAAGCCTCAAACTGTTTACAGGCATCTAAGAGTGCATCATCGTCTTCGCCCTGTGCCTTCGCAGTATTCTCCAGATGACTCTGCAGATTCTCCGTCGCTATTCTGTTCGTATCCGTCATATAATCCGTATAATTTCCTAATCCTGTTAAATCCATGTTATCCATCCTTCCCTGTTATCAGCGTTTCAGATTATTCGCTGTCTCCATCATGGAATCGGAGGTTGTGATCGCCTTGGAGTTCATCTCATATGCACGCTGTGTGATGATCATGTTTACCATCTCATTAGCCACCTGTACATTAGAACCTTCCAGATATCCCTGTACGATACGGCTCTTTGCCACGTCGGGATTCGTATCTTCATTGATCGCAGGACCGCTGGCCTCCGTCACTGCAAACAACGTATCACCAACCCTGCTCAGTCCGCCCGGATTGCTGAACTGGAATGTACCGATCGTTCTGCCGATCGGCTGCGGATTATTCTGCTCATCGGGATAGCAGATCTGTCCGTCCTCTGTCATAGAAAGTTTACTTGCAATATAGGTTCTCGGCAGCTCAATCGCACGTCCCGTAGAATCTAATACCGGAAGACCGTCTGCATTCGTCAGCATCATGCCCTGATTGGCACCCAATGCCCATGTAAAATCACCGTTTCTGGTATAATAAGTGACACCGTCTTCCCCACGCAATGCGAAGAATCCATGCCCCTCAATCGCAAAAGCAGTGTCGCTATCGGAATCCAGCAGGCTGCCCTGTGTGAACAGAGAGTTGATGGACGATGTGCGGACACCCAGTCCGATCTGGGAAGATGTCGGCTTCGGATCTCCGTTCGCGGTTGTAGTCACCGCCTGCAGATTCTGATACAGGAGTGATTTAAACTGTGCTACCTGTGCCTTATAACCTACCGAGTTTACGTTTGCCAGATTATTGGCGATCGTATCCAGATTCGTCTGTTGTGCATTCATTCCGGTCGCTGCCGACCATAAACTTCTAACCATATTTGCGCCTCCTATGTTTTGCTTTGTCTTAATATATCCGTCTTAAGCTTTATCTGACTTTGCCTAATTGACTGACTGCGATATCCAGTGTTTCGTCGTATGTAGTGATTACCTTCTGGTTGCTGTCGTACTGTCTCTGTATCGCTATCATATTAACCATCTCTGTCACAACAGAGATGTTCGCGGTCTCCAAATATCCGGCTCTGATCTGTGCCGTGGATTCCTGTTCGAGTCTCCGCTTCGCCGCATCGTCTTCGCCGCGTGCCGCTTCTAAAGCCTGCTCAGCCTCTGCCTCTCTGTTCTGTGCCGCCTGCAATGCAGCTTCTTTCTCATCTATATCCGCCGCATTCTGCGCTCTGGCCCGGTCTAATGCCCTCTGTGCCATCATAGTATAAGATCTGGCTCTATTATATACAGCCTCTGCATTCTTCACCTCATCGCTGTCCACGATCTGGAAGAAGTTCTCCCCGAAATGTTCCAACATATCGTAATCTTCAAAGTCTACCACACCAATCTTGGCTACCCGGCCACCGCTCTGAAAGATCTCCCCATATACATTGGTGCCGATCTCCGTATCATTCGGGTCCAGTCTGATCCGGCGTCTGTCCTCATCCAGAACAAAATCTCCATCCTGCGTCACAAGATATCCCTGTGCATTCATGGTAAAATTACCATCCCGCGTGTACTTCACCGAAGTAACATCCGCTTTGTTCGTGTATTCTATAAGAAAGAACCCTCTGTCTGTCAACGCAAAATCAAATGTATTACCCGTTACCTTCATCGGGCCTTCCGAATAATCCGTATAATTTTCTCCGACCTTGACACCCAGATTTAATCCGGTTCGCTCCACCCATCTGTTCGGATTATCCACCAGTTCCTCATCCAGACGCTTTCCAATCCCAAGTCCCTTGGGCAGATTCCCCGCCTCGGATAAATCTTTGATCTTATAAGCAAGCATGGTATCAAATGCCTGACTTGTGGCCCCTTCTTTCTTGAATCCGTTGGTGTCAGCATTCGCCAGATTGTTGGTCAAAACATCCATTCTGTGCTGCTCGTTAATCATTCCCGTATACGCCGTATACAATCCCTTAAGCATAAGTATCCTGCCTCTCTTACTCCTCGCGGTATCCTGCAAGGAATTCTACATATTTGCCCGTACCGACAGCAACTGCCGTCATCGGGTCTTCCGCCGTCATCGTATTAATGCCGGTCTTCGCCGCAATCAAATCTTCCAATCCCCGCAGCAGACTGCCGCCGCCGGTAAGTACGATTCCCCTGTCAGCGATATCAGCCGCCAATTCCGGAGGTGTTTTCTCCAGAACACTGTGGATCGTCTCCACGATCTGTACAGTCGTCTCATGCAGTGCCTCCTCGGTCTCCTCCGAAGACACCTTAACAGTGCGCGGCAGACCGGTTACCAGATTACGGCCTCTGACATCCATATAGTCAACTTCCGGTCGCTTGAACGCCGAACCGATCTTAATCTTTAAATCCTCCGCCGTCCGCTCACCGATCAACAGATTATGTTTCTTACGCATATAACGCACGATCGCCTCATCGAAATCATCCCCTGCGATCTTGATAGACGCGCTGACCACCGTGCCGCCTAAAGAAATAACGGCAATATCCGATGTTCCGCCGCCGATATCCACGATCATATTGCCGCACGGCTTGGAGATATCTATGCCGGCACCGATTGCTGCTGCAATAGGCTCCTCGATAATGGACACTTCTCTGGCTCCTGCCTGATAAGTCGCGTCCTCAACCGCTTTCTTCTCTACTTCCGTAACACCGCTGGGCACACATACCGCTATGCGGGGTTTCCGAAACGTCTTCTTACCCAGAGCTTTCTGGATAAAATATTTCATCATCTTCTCCGTCACCTGATAGTCGGAGATTACGCCCTGACGCAACGGCCTTACTGCAACTATGTTACCCGGCGTCCTTCCGAGCATCAGTCTGGCATCTTCGCCGATGGCTTTGATTTTGTTTGTGTCTCTATCGAAAGCTACAACAGAGGGCTCTTTCAATACAACGCCTTTGCCTCTGATGTATACCAAAATGCTGGCTGTTCCCAAATCTATCCCGATATCTGTATATTGCATTTCCCTTCGATCCCCTTTCCCGTGGTCTCTCTATAATAATTTCCAATTGCCGTCAAACTAAACATCAATACGGTTCTGCGCCCAAAATCCTCGATTTTTCGAACATTCTTCCGTTTCTTTCAG
The DNA here is from genome assembly GCA_014804355.1 of Lachnospiraceae bacterium. Lineage (GTDB taxonomy): Bacteria > Bacillota > Clostridia > Lachnospirales > Lachnospiraceae > UBA3282. Next base: position 6,009 of record JAAUZY010000084.1, on the reverse strand, counting down.
AAAAAAGCGCAATACGCTGGATATATTATAACCTAAAGAAATGGTTTTTCAAAGGCTTTTATGATTTTTTTTAAAAAAAATGAAAAACACCAAAAGCAGAACGGTTCCATCCGTCCTGTTTTTGGCATCCGTGCCTTACTGTATTGTTATCGGATCGTTTTCTGTTTTTCTAAACCCTTATCTTGTGGGAAAATCTTCCTATCTTCCACACCGTCTGTCATTTCAACTTCGCCAACAGTTCCTCCCTGTATCGTCTCCTGTAAATCTTCCTCAATCGTAATTTTTTCTTCTACCGCAATGTCTTCATCTATGGTATCCTGCAGCTCCTCCTGGATTTCGGCGACTTCATCCATCAGCTCATCCAATACGCCTTCCTCGACTCCCATAGCCTCTTCCACAATATCTTCCAGTCTCTCCTCGGCTGTCTTTGGTGCCATCTTCTCCACCGCTTTGGCAATCTTCTCGCCCAACTCCCGGGATTCATCCAGAACATGCATCATCTGTTCATTATTATAAGCCGCCTTTGCCGCAGCGATCTGATCATTATAAGATCGAAACATATCAAGTTTCTTAGCTATTTCTTCGACAGTTTCGCATTTCATATTTTTCAGATTATCCTTCTGTTTCTCGAAAACAGCTATCTGATTATCGCGTTCTTCCTGTCGCTGCATTTTCTGCTGCGTACTCTTCAGTCCACGACCTCCCGCCTGCTGCATACCACTGAAGATGGAATTATTAAGTCTCTGTATATTGATATTCATGCCCTGTCTCCCACTGTACTCAACCTGTTGCCTGCCCACATAAAATATATCGTCAGGCAGGCGCTTCACATGAAGGCAGCCACAAGTCAATTCATACCAATTTTGTGGCTTTTCATGTCATATAGACTCCTGCGGAGACAGAATGCTGCAATACATCCTCTACCGCTTCTTCGCTCTCTCCAGCATTTTCTTCACATAAATGCCTGTATAGGAATCGGGATTCTTAGCAATCTGCTCCGGTGTGCCGTGGGCAATGACAGTTCCGCCGCCGTCACCACCTTCCGGTCCCATATCTATGATATAGTCAGCGGTTTTGATCACATCAAGATTATGCTCGATCACCACCACCGTATTGCCGCCCTCCGCCAGCTTGTGGAGAATATCAACCAGTTTATGCACATCCGCAAAATGCAGTCCCGTAGTGGGCTCGTCCAGAATATAGATGGTCTTCCCTGTACTGCGTTTGCTGAGTTCCGTAGCCAGCTTAATACGCTGCGCCTCGCCGCCGGACAATGTCGTGGAAGGCTGACCGAGTTTTACATAGGATAATCCTACATCATACAGTGTCTCTATCTTGCGACGGATAGAAGGAAGATTTTCAAAGAAAGGCACTGCCTCTTCCACCGTCATATCCAGAACATCAAATATGCTCTTCCCTTTGTATTTTACTTCCAGCGTCTCTCTGTTATATCGTTTGCCGCCGCATACTTCACAGGGCACATACACGTCCGGCAGAAAGTGCATCTCTATCTTAATAATGCCGTCACCGCCGCAGGCTTCACAGCGTCCGCCCTTCACATTGAAGCTGAAGCGCCCCTTCTTATATCCTCTTGCCTTGGCATCCTGTGTCGAAGCAAAGAGATCCCTGATCTGGTCAAATACGCCTGTATAAGTAGCCGGGTTTGATCTGGGCGTTCTGCCGATGGGAGACTGATCGATATCGATCACCTTATCCAGTTGATCAATTCCTTCAATCCTGGTATGTTTCCCGGGAATACAGCGTGCTCTGTTCAGATCGCGTGCAAGATGTTTATAAAGTATCTCATTGACCAAAGAGCTCTTGCCGGAACCTGACACACCTGTCACACAAGTCATAATTCCCAATGGAAACTTTACATCTATTTTCTTCAGATTATTTTCCTCAGCGCCTTTAACAGTCAAATAGCCGGTAGGTTTTCTTCTCTGCTCCGGAACCGGAATCTGCAGCTTACCGCTCAGATACTGTCCTGTGACAGATTCCTCCACCTGCATGATCTCTTCCGCCGTGCCCTGTGCTATTACCTCACCGCCATGCGATCCCGCACCTGGTCCGATATCTACCACATGATCTGCAGCCAGCATCGTATCCTCATCATGCTCCACCACGATCAGCGTATTACCCAGATCTTTCAAGTTCTTAAGCGCCGCTATCAGTTTATCGTTATCCCTCTGGTGCAGACCGATACTAGGCTCATCCAGAATATAGCAGACGCCTACCAGCCCTGAGCCGATCTGAGTTGCCAGTCGTATTCGCTGCGCTTCCCCGCCGGACAAACTTCCCGTAGCTCTGGAAAGAGACAGATATTCCAGCCCGACTTCCATCAGGAACCCAACACGTGCGCGAATCTCTTTCAAAATTCGTTTCCCGATTAATTCCTGTTGCTTTGTCAATTTCATTTCTCCGATAAAAGCATGCAGGTTCTTAATTGATATCGAAGTGATTTCATAGATATTCTTATCGCAGACAGTCACCGCAAGAGATTCCTTTTTCAGACGCATTCCCTTACATTCTTTACACGGGGTAATGCGCATATAACTCTCATATTCCTGCTTGATCAGATCAGAACCCGTCTCGCGATATTTCCGTTCCATATTTTTGATCAGGCCCTCAAACGCAATCGGGTAGACTCCCTTACCGCGCTGTCCTTCATAATGCACTTCCACTTTCCTGCCGTCAGTGCCATAGCAGATAACATCCTGCACTTTTTGCAGGAGCTGCTCATAAGGCGTATCCAAACTGAATTTATATTCTTTGGCAAGCGCCTGTAAGATTGCATTCGTAAAGCTTCCCTCATCTCCGCTGGACTGCCAGCCCATAGAACAGATTGCGCCTTCACGCAGACTTAAGCTCTTGTCCGGAATCATCAGATCAATATCAAATTCCATCTTATAACCGAGTCCGAAACATTCCGGACAGGCGCCGAAGGGATTATTAAAGGAAAAGCTTCTCGGTTCAATCTCCCCAATGCTGATTCCGCAATCCGGACATGCAAAATTCTGGCTGAAATTCACAGTCTCGCCGTCGATCACATCCAGCATCATCTGGCCTTCCGCCAGCGCAAAAACATTTTCAATAGAATCTGTCAGACGCCTCTCGATTCCTTCCTTTACCACAAGACGATCCACAATAATCTCTATGTTATGCTTGATATTCTTCTCCATCGGAATCTCTTCGGACAGGTCGTATAAATTGCCGTCCACGCGTACACGCACATAACCGCTCCTCTTGGCACGTTCAAATACCTTGGCATGTTCACCCTTCCTGCCCCGCACCACGGGCGCAAGCAGCTGGATCTTCGTTCCCTCCGGCATAGCCAGAATCTGATCTACAATCTGATCTACCGTCTGTTTCCTGATCTCTCTGCCGCATTTCGGACAATGGGGAATGCCGATCCTCGCATACAGCAGTCTGAAATAATCATAAATCTCGGTCACTGTTCCCACCGTGGAACGAGGATTTCTGTTGGTAGATTTCTGGTCGATGGAGATCGCCGGAGACAGCCCTTCTATCCTCTCGACATTCGGTTTCTCCATCTGTCCGAGGAACTGCCTCGCGTAAGATGACAGGGACTCCATGTATCTTCTCTGTCCCTCCGCGTAAATCGTGTCGAATGCAAGCGATGACTTCCCCGATCCCGACAGACCTGTAAGCACCACGAACTCATTTCGCGGAATATCCACATTCAAATTTTTCAGATTATGTTCATTTGCTCCCCTAATCTTAATATATTCCCTCGGGCGCATCTTTATCGTGTCCGCCATAGTTACCTCCATGTGTCTCTCTTTCTCTATAGTTCTCTATATTTCTTTATTTTACGCTTTTTGTGGAGTGAACGCGTGGTGACGCAGGATTATACTTCCGCCTGAGCGTCTCTGTCCATATGCTCCTATCACTTATCAAAATCCCGCAGCTTCCCTTTCAGTTCCGTCATCCGGTCACGCAGCTCGGCTGCCGCCTCGAAGTTTAAATCCGCCGCCGCTTTCTTCATCTGCTTCTCCACGTCCTTGATCAGCTTCTCTAACTCCTGACGGCTCATGGATTCCGGGTCCTTCTCAAACCGCAGTTCTTCTTTCGCAATGGTCTTAGATATACTGATCAGATCACGGACTGCTTTCTGAATCGTCTGCGGCGTGATACCGTGCTCCTCATTATACCGCTGCTGTATCTCGCGTCTGCGGTTCGTCTCTGTGATGGCGGCCCGCATGGAATCCGTCATGTTGTCGGCATACATAATGACATGCCCATCTGCGTTACGCGCCGCACGTCCTATGGTCTGGATCAAAGATGTTTCCGAACGCAGGAACCCTTCCTTGTCAGCGTCCAGAATAGCCACAAGAGAAATCTCGGGAATATCCAATCCCTCACGCAACAGATTAATGCCTACCAGCACGTCAAACACATCAAGCCGCATATCGCGAATGATCTCCGCGCGTTCCAGCGTATCCACATCGGAGTGCAGATACTTCACGCGAATCCCCACATCGTTCATATAACTTGTCAAGTCTTCCGCCATCCGTTTTGTGAGGGTGGTCACCAAGACTTTATGATGATTCGCCACCTCTTTATTGATCTCTGAAATCAGATCGTCAATCTGTCCCTCCACCGGCCGCACATCCACTTCCGGGTCAAGCAGCCCGGTAGGTCTGATGATCTGCTCCGTCCGGAACAGTTCATGCGCCGCCTCGTATTCGGACGGCGTAGCGGATACGAAAAGCATCTGATCGATATGCTGCTCAAATTCTCCGAAATTAAGCGGCCTGTTGTCCAGCGCTGAGGGCAGACGGAACCCGTAATCCACCAGCGTGTTCTTGCGGGATCTGTCGCCCGCATACATACCGCGAATCTGCGGAATCGTCATATGGGACTCATCTATAATAATGAGAAAATCCTCGTCAAAATAATCAAGCAGCGTGAAAGGCGGCTCCCCCTCCGCCATACCGTTCAGATGGCGTGAGTAATTCTCGATACCGGAACAAAAACCGGTTTCTCTGAGCATCTCGATATCAAAGTTCGTTCGCTCCGAGATGCGCTGCGCCTCTAACAGCTTGTCCTCACCCTTAAAATATTTTACCCGCTCTTCCAGCTCTTTCTCAATCTCCTTACAGGCAGTCTGAATCTTCTCCTGCGCCACCACGTAATGAGAGGCTGGATAGATCATCACATGCTCCAATGTCGCATGAACCTGTCCCGTCAGCGGATCTGTCTGCGCGATCCGGTCGATCTCGTCACCAAAAAACTCAATACGGATCAGATAATCACCGCCCTGTGCCGGATAGACTTCCACCACATCCCCCCGCACCCGGAAGCAGCAGCGGTCTAAGTCCATGTCATTCCGATCATATTGCATATCAATCAGGCCCCGAATCACATCATCGCGATCCTTACACATACCGGGTCGCAGGGACATGCTCATTCCCGCATATTCCTCCGGGCTTCCCAAACCATAGATACAGGAAACGCTTGCTACCACCACCACGTCCTTGCGCTCCGTCAGGGAAGCCGTGGCGGACAGCCTCAGCTTGTCGATTTCATCATTGACAGAAGAATCTTTTGCGATATAAGTATCCGTGGAAGGCACATACGCCTCCGGCTGATAGTAGTCGTAGTAGGACACGAAATACTCCACCGCATTCTCCGGGAAAAATTCCTTGAACTCACCGTAGAGCTGTCCGGCTAATGTCTTATTGTGAGCAATCACAAGAGTCGGTTTATTCAGTGCCTGTATGATGTTCGCCATGGTAAATGTCTTACCAGAACCTGTGACACCAAGCAGCGTCTGAAACTGATTGCCCTTTTTAAAGCCATCCACCAGAGCCTCGATCGCCTGCGGCTGGTCACCGGTGGGGGCGTATTCTGAAACTAATTTAAAATGATCCATAAATGCCTCCTATGGATTCAACATACTGCTTGCATTTTTCTTATTTTAAAAGCAGTTTTGATTATAGCATACCTCTCTTGGTTTGTACAGCATTTTCAGAACATTTGTTC
>JAAUZY010000083.1 GCA_014804355.1 Lachnospiraceae bacterium | reverse complement strand
CTTCCGATCCGAAATGCGGATCGATCTTCGTATAATCCGTAGTATCGTATTTGTGGGATGTAGGCGCCTCATTGATCGGTGTCAGGTACAATCCCGACACTCCTAACCCCTGAATATAATCCAGCTTATTGATAATTCCCTGCAAATCTCCGCCGAAAAACTCCTTATTGGTAACCGAACCCTTGTTACGCCAAGGCAGTGTACCCTCAGGATTGATAGACGGATCTCCGTTGCAGAATCTCTCCGGAAAGATCTGATACCAGATAGTCTCATTCACCCAGTCCGGAGTTACCGGAATATCCGCCGGATTCATCCACGGGAAAACAAAACACTGACGGCTTCTACCCTCCAGCTGCATCTGTGCCTCCGACACGAAACCATCCTCAAAATAAAACCATCGTTCACTGTCCGTCTGTAGCTCGAAATAATATTTCAGCCTTTTATACTCCGGTTTGATCGTCGTCGTCCACCAGAGCTGATTCTTAAGCCGCTTCTTAAAAGGGATATTGATCGCATCCCCGCTCCAGCTCTCCCCGCCGCCCAGAATACCTGACTTGAATGGATCGCCCTGAATAATATTCACATATCGCACATCATATCCCGTCTTAATATTGATGATCAACTGCTCTCCGTCCAGAGGATAACAATAATTATCGTTCGCCCTGTGATATACCGCATTGAAATCCATAGATAAAATACCTCCGTTGCCCGAATGTTGCAGTACCCCTCTGCACCATAAACTTCTCCGCCGGCATATATCCGTCCGCCGCTCGGAAAACGTTTTCTCATGTTCTTGGTGTAATGTTACTACTTTCTTACAGAAAATGCAAGCATAAACTCCCTACCTGATAAAATATAAATGCCACAATCCAAGCCACGCCGCACTGCATACATACGATGCCGAGCGTCTTCCACGCAGAGTTCATCTCCCGCCTGATCGTTGCCACTGCTGCCACACAGGGTGTATACAGCAGTGTAAAAACGAGATAGCTGAACGCTGCAAGCGGCGTAAATATCGTACCCAGTGTATCACCGAGACCGGACATGGCAGTGCCCGTCAGCACACTCAGCGTACTGACCACCGCTTCCTTGGCGCTGAATCCGCTGATCAGAGCCGTCGCCGCACGCCAGTCATTGAACCCCAGCGGTGTGAACAGCGGGGCAATCAGTTTACCGATCATAGCCAGCAGACTTTCACCGGAATCCGTCACCACATTCAGTCTTGTATCAAAAGACTGCAGGAACCAGATGAGCAGCGTTGCCACAAATATAATCGTAAAGGCTCGCTGAATAAAATCTTTCGCCTTATCCCACATGAGAAGCGCCACGCTTTTGGCCGACGGGAATCTGTAATTGGGCAGTTCCATTACAAACGGCATCGGCTTACCTCGAAACGTCGTCGTCTTCAAGACCATCGCGCAGATAATTCCCACCAGAATGCCGAGCGCGTAAAGTCCCATCATGACTAGTGCCTGATGTTTCTTAAAAAATGCAGCCGCAAACAAAGCATAGATCGGTATTTTCGCTGAACAGCTTATGAAAGGGACCAGCATAATGGTCATGCGTTTATCCCGTTCGGAGGATAATGTTCTGGTGGACATGACCGCCGGTACACTGCACCCGAACCCGATCAGCATAGACACGAAGCTCTTACCTGACAATCCGATCTTACGTAAAGGTCTGTCCATCACAAAGGCGATTCTGGCCATATAGCCGGAATCCTCCAGAATGGAAAGAAAGAAGAACAATACCACAATAATGGGCAGGAAGCTAAGCACACTCCCCACACCCGCAAAAATACCGTCTATCACCAAGCTCTCTACCACCGGATTGATGCCGTACTCTTCCAGTGCCCTCTGTGTCACCCGCGCCAACGCGTCAATGCCCATGCTCATCAAATCACTTAAGAAAGTGCCGGCAATACCAAAAGTCATCCAGAATACCAGCAGCATAATTAACAGGAAAGACGGGATAGCCAGATACTTATTCGTCAGCACACTGTCAATCCGCACGCTTCTCCTATGCTCCCTGCTCTCCTTACACTTGATTACCGCCTGTGCGCAGACTCTCTCGATAAATTCATACCTCATATCCGCCAGCGCCGCGTTGCGGTCCATATCGCTGTCCCGTTCCATCTCCACGATACTGTGCTCCATCAGATCCATCTCATTCTCCGACAGATTCAGACTTTCTATAATATCCTTATCTCCCTCCACGATCTTCGTTGCCGCAAACCTCGGAGAGATTCCGATGCGTTCCGCATGGTCTTCCACCTGATGGCTTACCGCATGAATACATCTATGTACTGCCCCTTTCTCACAAAAATCCGTCACCTTCGGAAAAATACGCCGCTCTGATACTTCTTTCACCGCGCGGATCAAGTCCTCGATTCCCTCATTCTTAACCGCACTGATCGCCACCACAGGAATTCCCAGTACCTCTTCCATTTTCGCGATATCAATGGTTCCTCCGTTGTTTCGCACTTCATCCATCATGTTAAGCGCGAGCACCATGGGAATATGCATTTCCAGAAGCTGCAGCGTTAAATACAGATTCCGCTCAATGTTCGTAGCATCTACGATGTTGATGATCCCGTCCGGTTTTTCCTGTAAAATAAACCGTCTAGTTACCAGCTCCTCGTTCGTATAGGGACGGATCGAATAGATTCCCGGCAGATCCACCACCGCAGCACCCTTATCGCCGCGAATCTCCCCCATCTTAGAATCCACCGTCACGCCCGGAAAATTTCCCACGTGCTGGTTGGAGCCCGTCAACTGATTAAACAACGTCGTCTTACCGCAATTCTGATTTCCTACTAAAGCATATATCATCGTTTTGTCCTTCTTCCGTTATACCTGTCGTATCTTTGCATGCCTCAGGCTTGAATCACTTCAATTTTCCCCGCATCTTCTTTGCGGATCGTCAGTTCATATCCCCGAAGCTGAATCTCTATCGGATCGCCCATAGGAGCCACCTTCTGTATCTTTACAAGGGTTTTCGGAATCAGCCCCATATCAAGCAGTCTGCATCGCAGCTCGCCCGCTCCTCCCACCTTTGTAATTTTCACTTCTTTTCCTATTGCTACCTGATCCAGTGTCATTGTTTCTATCTCCTGTCTTTTTCATTACCGGATTCCGTCAACTGAAGCTTCCGCATACGTCACTATTTCGATCTATGAGAACACATTGCGAAATGCCCTGTATGTCCTGCCCATTCCTTCTGCAAAATCCATATATTCCACGCCCAGCTCCCGCTTACTTTTCTCATTGGAACATAACTCCGTCTCTTCCGCCGTCGCGGGATACGGAAGCGGAACCTGTCCGCTTGCGGCCTCGTCTACCGTCATCGGTATTTCCTGCAGATTCTCTGTCACTTCCGGTTCCGCTGCCTTCTTAAGCGCCGCAAAAAAACTCTCATAGGTCACAATCTCATCCTGACAGAGATTGTATGCCTGTCCATACGTTCTCCCATTGCCGAGTGTCCTCAAAATCGCCTGGGCAGCATCTTTCACATAGACGAATTGAAACCGCCCTTCTGCATCCGTAAAACGCGGCAGCACATGATTCATTAACATCATCTGAATATAGGCGGATTCCCTCGGCGCATAATTGTAAGGACCATAGAGGATTGCCGGACGAAGTATCGTGTATGGAATCTGCCTGTCGGTACATATGTTTCTGACTTCCTCTTCCAGTGCCACCTTACCCGCAATATAAGCACCCGCCTCCCCGGAAAACGCCCTGTGTTCCAGCACATGATCTTCTGACTTGACAATACCGCTGCCGCGCTCATAGGCATCCACGGTACTGATCAGGACGTACTGACCGGGTTTCCCCGGCAGATTCTCTATTACACTCTTTACATCACCCGCCTCATACGCACAGAAATCCACCACCGCGTCATAATCTTCTTTGCAGGCGATAAGCGCCTCCGGATCATGTCTGTCCCCTGTAACTTGTTTCACCCCAAACTCTTCCATGGAATATGTTCCCCGATTTAATACGGTGATATGATAGTCGCTGTGTTCACGTACTGCTTCCATGACAAACACTCTGCCGTAGAAATAACTGCCGCCTATTACCAGAATATTCATACTGACACCATGCCTTTCTTTCAATCCATCTCTCCGTTTCAGGGGGATTCTATCCCAATTTCCTATGGAAAAATACATTGTGTTGACGACTTATTATAGACTCACGCCTCCGTTCATGTCAACCGTTCCTCACTGCTGCGATCTCCGCGCCATCTGAAACTGCATATACTCTTCCTCACATCTGTCGAATATAGCTTCTTCTGTCATTTCGTTCGATATCATGCAATGCATAGCAGTAATATTTTACCACACTATTTCATAATAATCTCTGTTTTTTAAGTAGCAAAAAAGAAAGGCATCTGTTATAATTTAAAATTAAGATAATATAACCATTTGATACAGGAGGACTCATAAATGAAAGTCAAAAATGACAAGGCATTACAGTGCATCGGCAGAATGGAACCTGTCGAAGGAAATAAAGACGCACAGCAAATTTATGACAGATTATCCGACGGCCGGGATAAATTTAATAAACTGGTGGGCGATATCTGTTCCTCTGTCATGAAGATCAGTGCCTTAGATCTCGCCATGAATGACAGCACAGATAAGATGTCTCACATCAGCAGCAATGTTCAGCATATATCTGAAACCGTAGTAAACGCCTCTCAATTAACCGAAGAAAGTATGAACGAAGTGGTTAATGCGCATGAAAGCTTTACAGAATCCATCACACAGGTCTCTTCCGCCGCTGGAGAAATCATGGATGATATGGAGGAAAGCAGCCGTGAGATCTCCCGCATCGTTGAGGAATCGCAGGCTACCATTGCAGAATCCGACAGAATAAAAGAGGATATGCATCAACTCCTTGATATCATCAAGGGAATGAACGAGGTAATTAAGGGTATCAACTCTATCTCCGCCCAGACTAATATGCTGGCGCTGAACGCTTCCATTGAAGCTGCAAGGGCCGGAGAAGCCGGTAGGGGATTTGCGGTCGTTGCCGAACAGATCAGGAGTCTTGCCGATGAAACCAAGCAGCTCACGGCTAATATGGATGGTTTCGTGGCAGAGATTGAAACTGCTGCCACAATGTCATCCGACAGCCTGGACAAATCTGTCGCGGAGCTGGGGGAGATTCGAGAAAACCTGAACAAGGTACTTACCAACAACCAGAAAAATGTCTCCAATATTGTCAGCATAACCGATTCCATCACAAACATTGCCGCAACCAGCGAAGAAATTTTCAGTTCTGTCACCAATGTACAGGATCAAATGGGACGGCTACGCGAAGAGTGTTCTTCGCTGAATGAGCAGTCCGCCGGTTTGTCCGCTATCTCCGATGACCTGACTAAAAATATGAAACCGGTTGCCGAGATCGAACGTGGGTTGGATGAATCCGCTAAGTTGATGGGAAAGATGGTGCAGGATGTATTCTATATGCTGAATAACCGACACTTTATCACTAACGTACAGAATGCGATCACCGCGCATCAAAACTGGCTGAATACTCTGAGTAAAATGGTAAAGAGCAGAGAATGTCTCCCACTCCAGACAGACGATACCAAATGTGCTTTCGGACATTTCTATTATGCAATGAATCCGCGTAACCGTATGATCTCTCCCCTTTGGACAGGTCTTGCCGAGAAACACCGCCGTTTCCACGGTTACGGTAAAAACGTAATTGCTGCAATTAAGGTTGAAGACTATGCGCGGGCTGAGGGTGAATACAAACAGGCGGTCAAGCTTTCCGAAGAATTGATAAATGACTTCCGGAAGATCATCTCCAACGCAGAAGCATTGGAGAAGGAAAATCTTCAGGTATTTGCAGAATAATCTTTAATTCTTAAAACTATGAATCGGCGCGGGGATTCTTCCCCCGCGTCCGATGAAATCGTCACAGGAAAAACTGTTGACGGGCATAATCGGCGCATATCCCAACAGGCCGCCGAATTCTACCATTTCCCCCACTCCTTTACCAATCACCGGAATCAGGCGCACTGCCGTAGTTTTCTGATTAACCATACCGATAGCCATCTCATCTGCAATGATGCCGGAGATGGTAGTTGCCTTCGTATCCCCGGGAATCGCGATCATATCAAGCCCGACAGAACAGACACAGGTCATAGCTTCCAGTTTTTCCAGCGTCAATGCACCTGCCTTGACCGCATCGATCATTCCCTGATCCTCACTGACAGGTATAAACGCCCCACTCAGTCCGCCTACATACGAGGAAGCCATCACACCGCCCTTCTTCACCTGATCATTCAACAGGGCAAGCGCTGCAGTCGTGCCGGGTGCCCCTGCCTGTTCCAATCCGATCTCACATAGAATATCCGCCACGGAATCCCCGATCGCCGGTGTCGGCGCAAGTGACAAATCTACAATGCCAAAAGGTACATTCAGCCGCCTGGAAGCTTCTTTCGCCACAAGCTGTCCTACACGCGTCACCTTGAATGCGGTCTTTTTAATGGTCTCACACAATACTTCAAAATTCTCGCCGCGTACCTTTTCCAGCGCCGTCTTCACGACACCGGGGCCGCTGACCCCTACGTTAATAATCTTATCTGCCTCCGTCACGCCATGGAAAGCCCCCGCCATAAAAGGATTATCGTCCGGCGCATTGCAGAAAACTACCAGCTTGGCACATCCCAGAGAATCCTCTTCTTTCGTCGCCTCAGCGGTCTGTATGATAACCTCGCCCATCAGTTTTACTGCATCCATATCAATTCCCGTCTTAGTGGAACCGACATTGACAGAACTACACACTCTCTCCGTCGTAGACAGCGCCTTCGGAATGGAGCGAATTAGCATCTCATCTGCTGCCGTCATCCCTTTCGACACAAGTGCAGAATACCCGCCGATAAAATTAACGCCCACCTCATGGGCCACCTTATCCAGTGTGTGCGCGATCGATACGAAATCTTCCGGAGATTTACATGCTGCACCGCCGATCAGCGCAATCGGTGTGACCGAAATCCTTTTATTTACGATAGGGCTGCCGTACTCATCAGAGATATACTCTCCCGTCGCCACCAGATCTTTCGCCGCATCATAGATTTTATGATATATCTTCTCATTGACGAGCTTCAAATCCGCATCAATGCAATCCAACAGACTGATACCCAGCGTGATTGTCCTGACATCCAGATTTTCTTTCTCTATCATCTCATTTGTTTCCGCAACTTCAAATATATTGATCATATTCACTCCCGTCTGCGCAATTTAAATGCACATTATCATTTATGAAAATAACCCATTTTGCATAATCAGCATTAGAAATTATATTCTATGCATCTGGTTAAATATTTCCTCTTTCTGACATTTGATAATCACACCGATATTTTCCCCCAGCTGATCCAGTTCTTTCACGATAATTCCGAAGTCCTTATCTATCTGATTCATGTCCACGATCATCATCATATTGAAATATCCCTGCACAATGGTCTGGGAAATGTCCAGAATATTTATTTTGTTGTCCGCCAAATAAGTACATACTCTCGCAATAATACCTACCGTATCTTTACCTACCACTGTGATAATTGTTTTTTTCATAATCTCCTCCGCTCCACTAATCTCTTTCAGCATATCATGTTTTATGTTTTCTCAAATGGTAATCATCTGTGATACTTCATTTCGCTTTGCCACATACATGGGGAAATCATTGCCGCTGTATGGCACATCCGCCATAGTCACCTCCACACGCACCGACTCATAAGCAAGTTCCGGAAGATTATTCTCCTGACTTAGATGTCCCAATATAATCGCCTTCATATCATCGTGCAAAACCCTGCTGAGCAGTCTTCCTGCCGCCTCGTTGGATAAATGTCCTCTCTCACCCAGAATGCGCTGTTTCAGATAATACGGATAGGGTCCCACCTGCAGCATGTGGACATCATGGTTCGCTTCCAGATACAGTACATCCAGCCCTTTCAGGCACTCCACCGTATAGTCATTATAACATCCCAGATCCGTAATAACCGCTATCTTCTGTCGATCATGACTGATCCTGTATGCCACAGACTCGGCGGCATCATGAGAAGTCCTTATGGGATAGAGCGTTACATCCTTCACTCTGCATTTTTCGTCTGCCTTTATGTACCGATACAGGCTCTCGTCAATTTTCCCAAGAGACCGCGTCTGTCTGATTGCATCGATCGTCCCCTTCGTACCATAGATCGGCACTCCGTATTTTCTCGCCAGAACCCCCAGTCCGTTAATGTGATCCGCATGTTCATGAGTGATAAATATACCGTCGATATCACTCATTTTCAACCCCAGTTCCTGTAATCCCGCTTCCGTCCGTTTGCCGCTGATTCCCACATCCAGCAAAAGGTGCGTCGTATCGGAACCGACGTACACACAGTTTCCGCTGCTGCCGCTGGCTATGCTGCATAATCTCATAGTTATTATCTTTTCTTTCTGTATAATATATTCCTCACATTATGTAAACCAATATATCGTCGGTCACATACTTCAATGTTTCCAATAAATATCGATCACATCTCCGCTGTGGATCGTTTCCAAATACTGCGCATCCCTTCCGTTCAGCCTGGTCACGATACCACTGCCCTGCGGCTTGGAGAGATCAAACTCAATATACTGGAATACATCCACAAACACATACTCCTTCTTGCCGGACATGGAGATCTGGGAACCGTTTACGGTCACATGCACCGTACCTTCCGCTGAAGATGGATTCGTATCATCTGCCGAAGACTCTGCGCCGTCCGATACTGTACTGTCTGTGTGCGCCGCTTGATCAGACTCCTCCCGCGACGTTTCCGTATCAGCTTTGTCCTTATTGTCATGCTGTGCTGTTACCTCTTCCTGCGCTGCTTCGACTGCGTGATTCTGCTCCGTGTTCTCCACTGCACCGGCCGCACGATCAGATTTTATGTTTTCTGCTGCTCCGCCAGTAGGATCAGGCTCTGCGTCTTCTGCTGTTCCGGCGACAGGATCAGATTCTACGTTTTCTGCTGCTCTGGCGGCAGGATCAGATTCTACGTTTTCTGCTGCTCTGGCGGCAGGATCAGATTCTACGTTTTCTGCTGCTTCGGCGGCTAGATCATTCTCTTCTTCATTAGCCTGCATAGCTGCATGGCCGCTCTCCTCAGATACTACATCATCCTGTACGTCCTCCTGCGGCTCCTGTTCTGCATAGTAACTGCCATCATCTTCCGGAAGATCCTCGAAAGAGTCCACCATGCCATTTTCCGCACTTACTTTCTCCGCCGCGCCCGCCTCATATCTGTCACGGTCGGATAACTGCAGTTCCTCCATTGTCCATATAACAGAGAAGTTTTCGTATACCCTGGTGTCCATATCCGCCAGCTTATTATTGACATAGATATTCATCTCCTGATTAATGATTACATCCATAAACTCTGCGACCTGGCGCACCGTATAGAAGTTTAAGATCTCAATGGAATCATTCTCTTTAATCGAATAATACCCGGACTGCAGTTCTCCATTGACGCTGGCAAATTTAGGCAGATCAATTTTCTTGTCATTGACTTCCACCCACATAGTAGTGCCAAATTCAGGAAGTTGGTTAATATCGATCCGTGCCGGAGCTCCTGCCGTGGACTCCTTCACCCTGATCTGATCATTGGCATGAACCGGTGTATAGATATCCGCCTCGTTACCGTTCACGGTGATCACCGCTGCCTCTCCGAGCATACCTCTTGTAATACGCGGCTTGCCGTTCACCACATAATTTAATTCCTTACCGCGTTTCGGAAACAGTCCGTCATTGGCAAACTCGGCCTGCATTGCCGCGTCAACCACCGCGACCTTATTATTATCATATATTTTGATCCGCTGATCATTAAAATAAACAAAGATAAAGTTATTGCTCTGTTCATAGTAACTTAGGCAAATCCCGATCGGTGTCACCATCAGGGAATCCTTTCTGGCGTCCGCTTCCAGGAACTCTATGTTCAGCATAACCTCTTCTCCGCGAACTGCTACTCTTTCTCGCTGAATCCCCAGTTTATCCGCCAACGCTGCCGTGTAACCCGGAAGTCTGCCGCCGCCGCCCACAACAAACACCGCGCTGACTGATTTATCACCGTTTAACTCCTTGATTTTGTCCGCCACCTGTCCGGTCATATCCGAGATTGCAGCCGCAGTCACTTCCTCGATTTCCTCGACTGATATCGTCTGCGAAAGCCCCATGATGTCCTTGTACTCTATCTTCTCTTTAACTCCCGTCTCCCTCTTAATCTGCTCCGCTGTAGCAAAGTCAACCAGACAATGCCTCGCCACCACCTCCGTGAGGCTGTCTCCCGCAATCGGAATCATGCCGTAGGCAATGATACTGCCGTCCTTCGTAACGGAAATGTCGGATGTTCCCGCGCCCACATCGACCAGCGCGATATTTAACATACGGTACATATCCGGAATCGCTACCTGAATCGCGGCAATCGGCTCCAACGTCAGATTTACCACTTCGAGCCCCGCCTGTCCTACCGCCTTATACAGACCGTCCACTACATCTTCCGGCAGAAAAGTAGCTATAATGTCAGCTCCGATCGTCTTCGCCCTATGTCCCTCAAGATTACCCATTGTGTAACCGTTCATATAATAACGCACCACGGAATATCCCACGCAGTAGAACTTTACTTCCGTATCGTTACTTTCTAAGAATTCTTCATAGGCTTTCTCTACACCCATAGAGTCCAGAGCATAGATATCCTCTCCGTTAACTTCCCTGTCTCCGTCAAGTTCCGTATCCACTCTGACCGTCACTGTCCTGAGCACGCGGCCGGCTGCCGCGATACATACGTCTTTAAGCGGTCTTCCGATCCGCTCCTCCAATTCGGACTTGACTTCGCTTATTGTCTCTCCCACTTTATAGATATCATGAATCTGTCCATCCAGCATGGCCCTCGTGCCATGCTCTCTGATACTCTGCGTGACTACATAAAATTTCTCGCCCATACGATATCCTACCGTACCTACGATACTTCTCGTTCCGATATCCAAACCAAATACTAATTGTCCCGGAAATTTCATTGCTTCTGACACAGGTCTTCCCCCAATTTCTCATCAATCTGTTTATAGACACTGTCCAGTGTCCCACTGTTATCAATTACTACCGGACATTGTCTCAAAAAATCTTCTTCCGATAACTGTCCCTGCATAATGCTGTTGATTTTCTCATCCGAATATCCCCTGGATGACCTCAGCCTGTCTCTCCTGACCTGTTCATCCGTATGGATATACCACATTTCATCGACGATTTCCTTGTAACCGTTCTCAAGCAATAGCGCCGCCTCTATAAACAGATAATCGATCCCATCATTCTCTCTCTCCTCGGCAATTACCGCAGTGATATATTCCTTCACCGCAGGGTGCACGATCTCATTAATCTGCATCAACAGTTTTTCGTCTGCAAAAATCCTTGCCGCCATCTTTGCCCTGTCGATCCTGCCCTCTTCTGTCAGAACCTCCGCTCCCAGTACCGACACGATCGGCCTATAACAGCACCCCCGCGGTTCTTCCAGTTCATGTGCCACCCGATCCGCCATAATAATCCGGCAGCGCGTATGTTCTCCAAGATAGGAAAGTATCTGTGACTTTCCCGCTCCTACACCGCCAGTAATCCCTATTACTTTCATTTCATGCCGCCTCTATATTAATATCTATTTTGCTTCATACCAGTCGCTTCCCGTATGCATATCGATTTCCAACGCTACAGACAACTCGGCCGCATGCTGCATCTCCTCATCCAGAATACGGCATACCTGAGCCTCCTCCTCCGTCAGTGTCTCGATTAACAACTCATCATGCACCTGCAGAATCATTCTGGATTGCAGATTCTCCCTGTGCATTCTTTCCCATACACGGATCATGGCAATCTTCATGATGTCTGCTGCCGTACCCTGAATCGGTGAGTTCATAGCAACCCGTTCCCCGAACGACCGCTGCATGAAATTTCCTGACGACAATTCCGGAATCGGACGTCTGCGTCCGTACATGGTGGTCACATAACCGTTTTTCTTGGCGTTCTCCACTGTAGTATCAAGAAATCTCTTTACTTCCGGATAAGTCTCGAAATACTGCTCGATGTACTCTGCGGCTTCCTTCTTGGAAATACTCAGATCCTGACTTAATCCGAAGGAACTGATACCGTAAACAATGCCGAAGTTAACCGCTTTGGCATTGCGCCTCTGTAAATCCGTCACCTCTTCAAAGGGCGTATGGAACACTTTAGAAGCCGTGATCCGGTGAATATCTTCATCCATCTTATACGCCTCGATCAACTGTTTGTCTCCGGACATATGCGCCAGCACCCTAAGCTCAATCTGGGAATAATCCGCATCCACAAACAGATAACCCTCCATCGGCACGAACACTTTGCGTATTCTGCGTCCCAATTCCATTCTCATAGGAATGTTCTGTAAGTTCGGCTCCGTAGAGCTGATCCGCCCCGTTGCCGTAATCGTCTGATTAAATGTAGAATGAATCCTGCCGCCTTCATCAATATAGGCTGCCAGCCCGTCTGCGTAAGTGGACTTTAACTTTGTAAGTCCTCTGTACTCCAAAATATCCGACACAATGGGGTAATCCGGCGCCAATTTCTCCAACACATCCGCCGCAGTGGAGTAACCGGTCTTAGTCTTCTTACCGCCTTGTATTCCCATCTTATCAAACAGAACCTCACCCAACTGCTTGGGTGAATTAATGTTAAATTCACATTCGGCCTGTTTATAAACGGACTGCTCCAATTCCGTGATCCTGCCCGTCAACGCTTCACCATACGCCTTCAACTCATCGGGCTTCACCAGAACGCCGTACTGCTCCATATCATAAAGCACCTTCGTAAGCGGCATCTCGATATCGTACATCAATTCATACATGCCCTGTTCTTGTAACCGGTCTCGGAGAACCGGTGCCGCTGCCAGACACACATATGCATTAAAGCATGCATACTCCATAACCTCTTTCGGTCTTGCGGCGTATGCTTCAGCGTAGGAAGCCTTTCCGCACACCTGCGTGCGATCCGGTATGGTAAGTCCCAGATATTCGCTCGCAATGTTCTCCACCTCATAATCGTTTTTCAAAGGATTAAGCAGATATGCCGCCAGCAGTATATCAAAATACCGCTTCTCACGATACGGACGCATCACGTCACCCGGTTCGGACACTGTATGTTCCCGACAGTCATCGCAGCCTTTTGCGATCTGCCCATAAATCTTCTTGATATCAAATACGGTCAGCCTGCATATTTCTTTGGCAATGATTTCCCTGATCTTTCCCAAAAGATACTGCGCCGTCACCAATCCCTGACAGGGAATGAAACAAACCTTCTCTTCACCCGACTTCAGGCTGAGAGCAACTGCCACGCCTACACATCCGCCCGCATCCGCCTTGTCCGCCAGAATCGCCAGACCGATCTCATACTGTCCGCCGCTCTTCTCACCCAGACTCCTACACTTTTCAAACAGTTCTTCCACCTCTGCCAGTTCCTTTATCTCGGTGAAAAATTCCGTCTGCCGGTTGTTCACGGTCACATTTTTCTCGAACCTCGAAAGCAGATTCTTAAACTCTAACTGTTTACACAGAACATAGGCCTCCTCCGTATAGAAATTGCCTATTTTTGCTTCCTCAAAATTGTACTCTATATCACTGTCCACATTGATGGTTGCAAGCGTCCTTGACAACTCAGCCAGTTCTCTGTTGTTGATCAGAGATTCCTTTACCGCCTTCTTAGTAACCTCATCTACACGGGCATAAATATTATCCAAGGAACCGAATTGTACCATAAGTTCCGTGGCAGTCTTCTCTCCCACCTTAGGCACGCCCGGAATATTATCCGCTGTATCACCCATCAGGGCTTTCAAATCAATGAACTGTGTCGGAGTCACCTGATATTTTGCCTCCACATCCTTGGCATAATAATCTTCGATCTCCGTTCTGCCGCCTTTTGTCTTCGGGATCCTGATCCGAATATGATCCGTGGCAATCTGCAGGAGGTCTCTGTCTCCCGACACCAAAGCAACCTCCATTCCTTCCCGTTCACCGCGTCTGGCGATCGTTCCCAGAATATCGTCCGCTTCCAGTCCGGCCTTCTCCATAATACAGATTCCCATCGCCTGCAGCATCTGCTTCATCACGGGCACCTGCTCCCGCAATTCCGTGGGCATAGGTTTTCTCGTGCCCTTATAATCCTGATAGATCTCATGGCGGAAAGTCGGGGCATGTACATCAAACGCCACTGTCAGATAATCGGGCTGTTCTTCCTCCAATATTTTAAACATAATATTCAGGAAACCATACACAGCATTGGTATGCAGTCCCTGTCCGTTCGTCAGGTCAGGTACTCCATAAAAAGCCCGGTTCAATATGCTGTGTCCATCTATCAATACAAGTTTCTGACTCATCAACTCCATACCTTTCCAAATGACGTTTCACGTGCCCATGACAGCCATTCTTGCTGCACAATGTCTAATCACACATTACAATCGGAATACCACGCACAGCGCAATAATGATTGCCGCCGCTACCGCCGCTTCCAGACACAACAGGATATACCATAGCATCCGGTGTACATTAATCCGGTGCTCAGCGCCCTCCAATTTCATAAGGAGTTCTTCCTGTAAATTGAAATTATTCCCTTCCTCAAGCCGCTCTAATCCTTCCGTGACTAAGAACTGGATCGATAGTTCTTCCTTACATTCCGAACAGTTCTCCACGTGCTCTACAAACTCTTCAAGTTTACTGCCATCCAAATCATCCTGCAGGAAGGAAGGTATTTTTTTCTCTGCCTCTTTACAGTTCATACCCTGTCACATCTTTCTGTAGACCATAACCTATTATGCGCCCATACAGATTTTATTATATACCATAATCATATCTTTTGAAAGTCTTATAAGCCGAAAAATACCGTAATGTTTCATCTGCGCTAAACATTACGGTATACTTGAAATCCGTCTTATTTTTTATCTTTTGTGTCGCCTGTCTCGTTCTTTCTATCCTGCTCTCCCGGCTTATTCTGATTGTCCGGCAGATAATGTTCACTGATCGACGATGTCATCGTACATCTGCCGTCAAAACATGCACCCTCATCGATCACAATGGAACTAGCCGTGATGTTACCGGCAATCTTACCTGTGGAGAGAAGCTCCAGCTTGCCGCTGACTACGATATCACCGTCAACTTTACCGGAAATAATAACACTCTGCGCCGAAATATTACCTTTGACCTGCCCGTTGGCGCTGAGAATCAGTTTCTTACTGCACGTGCAGTTACCGTTGATCACACCGTCGATTCGAATCGTCTCCGGCGATGTCAGATCACCGTCGAAAACAGTTCCCTCACCAATCAGCGTGCTGACCTTTGTCTTTGATTCATCCATGTAGTTTTCGTTTTTACTTTTTCCTAACATAACATCATTCTCCTTTATCCTTTTGCCTCAAACACGATCAACGGATCGATCGGCTGACCTTCAAATATAACCTGATAATCCAGCTGTACATTATGTACATCTACCCCGGCGAGCGCTGTTCCGATCTGCACCTGCGCACCTTCCTGTTGTAACGCCTCCGCTTCCTGCAGGAACATATAACGCGTCTGATAACCGTTACCATGTTCTATTTCGATAATCAACGGATAAGTATCATCAGAACCGACCATCGACACCGTGCCGTCTCCCGCCGCAATAATATTTCCTTCTTCTTCCGTACCGATCGAAACATAGGGGTGATCCTCCGAGTACTTCTCAGTCACGATTCCCTGTTCCGAATACGGGTATCTGCTGGGAAAGGCAGAATCATTCTCCCCTGTTTGTTCCTGGTCTTCTCCGTTCGTCTCCATATTCCCCTTTGCCACCGCAAGCAGCGCCTTATTCTCGGATGTTAATGCGTCATTCTGCCTGCTTAGACTATCCTTCTCTTCCTCCAATTGTGCAACTAGTTTTTCCTGTTCAGCGAGCCTCTCCATGAGCTCTGTCTGCGTCTCACTCTCACCAGCGCTCTCCTTCCTGCCAAAACCGCTGTCCGCAAATTTAGTCTCAATGTCAGTCCAGTATTGATACATGAGCCATCCGAAAGCAATGCAAAGAATGACTACAAAAAATGTAAGCAGACGCAGAAAAAAATGTGAAACATGAAACTGCTTGCTGTTTTGTCCCGTATTGGAAATCAGAAGGATGGAGAAAGTTTCCTTATGCTTATGTTTGCGTGGTTTCATAGATATCTCCATTCCACCGTCATATTTGGCGGCATATATTGTTATATATTATTTCGTTTATCCTTTGCCAGACAAAAGCGTCACACAACATATTTGGTTACTGTGCCGGAACGGCTGTATCTTCCGCTGTCTCCGGTTCAGGTACAGGCTCTGCCGGAATAACTGCCGTAGCCACACCTTTCTTATTAACCTCGTATGTAATACCCTCGATCTCCACCGTTACGTTCTTCTGTAATGCTCCCGTGGCATCGTAGTAATAGGTATTGCCGTCAGGTCTTAGAACCAGTCCTGTCTGCATGACTGCATTTTCATCAAAAAAGTACTCCACACCCTCAATGGTCACATCCTCGCGAAGTGCATGTCCGTCCTTAGTCGCCAGAAAATATCTGCCCGTCTCATCTTCGAACCAGCATCCTTTCTGTACGAGGCCGTTTTCATCCAGATGATATTTCCTGTCTTCCCACTGCACCCAGCAAGAACGCTGCATTTTATAATTCGCATAGAACACCTTGTTGTCACCGCGCGGTGCAAACCCGTCCGCAACGATCAGGGACGCATAGTCCTTAAACTGGTAATTCATATCCACTCTGGTGGGAATCCCCGCTACCTTTCCGTGGGAAGTATTCTGCCAGAAAGAAGCGCCGTCGTACTCCAAGGTATCCGCATACTGCGCAACCCACTTATCGTACGGAATATTGCCGATCTTGTTTAAAAACATGTTCTTATTGGAATAAACTACCGGATAATATCCCTGTGCTTCCACCGCGGAGCAAAACGTCACTATAATCTCCTGCAGCTGTGCCTGCGACATGTTCTTGTGGCAGGCATCCTCTACGTCATATACGACCGGATAGCTGACCGTATAATTGCTCATCCACTGTAGTATAAGATTGGCTTCGTTCTGCGCCTGCTCTGCGTTTGTAGCATAAGAATACAGATAGACACCCGTCCTGAGTCCGGCAGCATTTGCGCCGTTCATATTCGCATCGAAATAGGGATCCACACCTGAATTAGTGCTGCCCGCTTTGATAAATGCGAAGCTTACTCCCGAAGACGGGACCTGACTCCAATCGATCGCCAGATTGTGTTTTGATACATCGATTCCTCTGGCAATAGAACTCCCCGCTCCTATCGCCTGTACCTGACTTACCGGTGTCATGGCGATCACGCCGGCAAGCAGAAGGGTAAACCCCTTTTTACCCAATTTACTCATTTGTTCTCCCCTAAACTTATCAGTAAATGTTACAAAAGTATTGCACTGATTATAAATATAGCACATTTTTAGTGTTTTGTATATTGTAACTTTTCAGATTAGCAAAGAATTAGCAAAGAAAAAAGGCTGACGCCGTCAGACATAAATGCGATATGATAAATTTTGTAAAATTACTTGCCAATTCACGGTAATTATGCTATTATATTGTTTGTTTGTTGGATATGCCGGCGTGTCGGAATGGCAGACGAGGCAGACTCAAAATCTGTTGTGGGCAACCACGTATGGGTTCAAGTCCCATCGCCGGCAGTTATTATTTAATAGCCAAAACGCTGTAAGTCAAGCGTTTTGGCTATCTTTTTGTTATATGGAAAATTGCCTTAAAAAGATATTGTGATATGAGTGTCTAGTAATTAAATTCGGTTGAATCAATCACTTCCCATGTTTTATCCGAAATCTTAAATGCCAGTTCGTCAAGTTTGTCTGCCGGCACACATAGAATAGCCGTAATCAATTCCTGGTAAAACTTGGCTATAAACGGCATCGCATCTCCGTCTTCAAACTTGAGAAGTGCTTTACCAAGTGCTGCTATTATAAACGGCGGATAACCTATCGCTCTGCAAATCTCCTTCATATCTTTTGATTTCGTTGCTTTCGTTACGACATCATGCGCAACGATCCTTGCACTTTCCCATCCACCATAAATATTATCTTCCATTGCCTTCATAAATGTGCTGTGCTTCAAACCGGCTAAATAAGTGGTTCTAAAGGTTACGGCGTCCGGATAACAGATACATGGTATATGTTTACAAATACCATTCCCTGACGTCTTGGCAAACTGTTTGCGCCAGTCGTCAAACAGCTTATGTAAATCCGTATGTTGCCAGGATTGAATCGGACAGCAGGTGTAACCGGGTTCACTGTCATACTCAGCTGCTTTCTCAGGGAGCATTGCCACCTGCTTAACTATGAAATTTTGTTTCTGGTAAATTATTTTACCATAGGGTCTCCAATCATTAGGCTCAACTGTCATTATACGTCCTCCGTTAATTAAAGAATAAATTTTATTTTTATCGGTATAAACCGAAAAAAATCAGTATACACTTTTCATGAATTTTCCGAATTAATCTTTATGAAGCACTACGCGATTCTTACCGCTTCTTTTCGCTTCATAAAGTGCACTGTCCGCCTCTTCGAAAAAGGAACTGGCGCTTGCGCGTGGGTGGTCATAGACCGCCGCACCAAGACTTAAGGTAAATTGTGCTTCACCAAGAGGCGTCTGAAATGCGAATGCCGCAAAATCTGCGCGAATTTTCTCAGCAACAGCTTCAGGCGCATCATGCCGCAGCAGCATAGAAAATTCTTCCCCTCCGTAACGTGCGCTAAACCCTTCTTTTTTGCTGTTTTCCATAAAAAGTTCTCCTACCTTATGAATCACTTCATCCCCAAATGCATGTCCATAGGTATCATTTACTTTTTTAAAATTATCAATGTCAGCAATAATGACAGAAAAAGGCTTCTGGTCTTTTTCATATCTTTTACGATAATATTCCAGTTCTTCATAAAAACATTCGTGATTATAAAGATGCGTCAGCGAATCGTGTCTGGAACGCTCTTCATTTATAACAATATCCTGATTGACCTTTTCAAGAATCACGCAGGTGACTACGGTTCCTCCGATAAAAATACAGATATCCACTACCGGACTGAAAGATGTCTGTGGCAGCATATAAGGTGTGTTGGGAGTAAAATAAAAATAATTTGCTATGTACAGCAGGATCACCAGCACCGCCTGCAGCATCGTCATAATAATATCTCTGTAAAGAGGTGTCAACATCATGGGAAGAAGCAACATTGCCGGAAGCATACCGACGCTGGTATGTACACATACGGTAGCCCCCGCAAATATGCTGATCAACAGAATCGTATAGACGGAAACAGTCCGTCGGTTGTGGGATTTGAAAACCCGCGTAAATATCAGTTGAAAAAGAACAAGCGCAAGCAGCTCAATCCCACTCGGTTTCACAATAAACAAGTAGAAGTAATACCCTTTGCTGCATTCGGGTGTCGGCTGGTAAAAAATAAATAAAAGCAGTTCTACAAACAAAGTCAGAAGCCAGATTTTCCAAAACAGCGAAAAAATAGCGCGATTCCATTCATCCCACTGCTTCTCGTTTAAGGTTTGATTACTCTTAGCATTCTTCAGAAGAGCCATGTCTGTCCTCCTTAGTAACTATTAGGAAGATTATAGCATAAAAGTAAAAAAAATCATACTCGGAACTTCCGTTCTGCTTATTTCGTCTTCTATCCCTCTAACTCATGATAAATATCAAAGCAGTCAAACGTCGCAAAATAATCTTTCGGTGTCTCCGCCCGTCTGATCAACTGTACATCGCCGTTTTCTTTTAATAATAATTCCGCCGATTTGAGTTTTCCGTTATAATTATATCCCATCGCATATCCGTGGGCACCGGTATCATGAATCACCAGATAATCCCCCGTCTCGATTTCCGGCAGCATTCTGTCAATGGCAAATTTATCGTTATTCTCACACAAAGAACCTGTCACGTCATACTTATGGTCACATGCCTCTTCCTCCTTACCGAGTACGGTAATATGGTGATATGCACCATACATCGCAGGACGCATCAGATTGACCGCACAGGCATCCACGCCGATGTATTCCTTATGGGTATGCTTCTCATGAATCGCCTGTGTCACCAATGCACCGTAAGGCCCCATCATGAAACGGCCCATTTCCGTATAAATTGCCACGTCGCTCATCCCGGCCGATACGAGTACTTCCTCATACACCCGGCGCACTCCCTCGCCGATCTCACGGATATCATTACCCGTCTGATCCGGTGTATAAGGGATTCCTACGCCGCCGGAGAGATTAATAAACTCCAGTTCCACACCAACCTCATCTCTGATCTTTACTGCCACCTCAAAGAGTTGCCTTGCCAGTTCAGGATAATATTCATTAGTCACCGTATTGCTGGCGAGAAATGCATGGAGCCCGAAATGTTTCACGCCTTTTTCTTTCAGAATTCGATATCCCTCAAACAACTGCTCCGTGGTGAAGCCATATTTGGCATCTCCGGGATTGTCCATAATTCCGTTACTCATCTGGAACACCCCGCCCGGATTGTATCGACAGCTCATCGTCTCCGGAAGTTTTCCCAGAATCTTCTCCACAAACTCGATATGCGTTATGTCATCTAAGTTGATAATACCGCCCACTTCCTCGCAGTACGCATACTCTTCCGCCGGCGTATCATTCGATGAAAACATAATATCATGTCCGTTGATTCCCAGTGCATTGCTCATCATCAGCTCCGTCATCGATGAACAGTCACAGCCTGCCCCGTATTCATGCAGAATTTGAATCAGAAACGGATTGGGACATGCCTTCACCGCAAAATATTCCTTAAATCCTTTATTCCATGCAAAGGCTTCCTGCACTGCCTTCGCATTTTCCCTTATCCCTTTTTCATCGTAGATATGAAAAGGCGTCGGATAAGTCTTCACAATCTCCTCTACCTGTTCCTTTGTCACAAACGGTACTTTTTTCATTTTTAGAACACGACTCCTCTCTTTTGCTTTTCACTTTGCTGCTCTCGCGCTTCAGCCTTTCTGTTTTAGTATGTCGAATATATCTTAACATCATGACATATAATCTGTAAATATGATTGTGTGCATATCAGTAATCAATATTTCTGATAAAAAAAGTAAATTCCTGCGGAATTAACTTTACGAGATTTGCTTCGCAAACTCGTACAAGAACGAACAATTGCCTATAGAATAAAAATTTAAGTTTCGTGGGGTTGCGAGATTCGCTTCGTGAACTCGAAAAACGCTTAGTAACTTCGAACAAAATGAAATACCTGCCTCACAATACATGAAACAGGCATCAGACGATAAACTCTTAAATCTTCACGGAAAATATCTTAAATATTCTCAATCTGCCAGTCAATAGGCTCAACACCGTTTTCCTTCAGAAAATCATTGCACTGGCTGAAATGCCTGCACCCGAAAAAGCCACGGTAAGCCGACAGCGGACTCGGATGGGGAGCTTTCAGGATCAAATGCTTCGGATTTGTCAGCATCGGAATCTTACTCTGTGCCGGACGTCCCCATAACAGATATACGATCGGACGATCCTGCGCATTCACTGCCTCGATCACGGCATCCGTAAACTGCTCCCAGCCTTTACCCTGATGGGAATTGGCCTGATGCGCACGCACCGTAAGTACCGTATTGAGCAAAAGTACTCCCTGATCTGCCCACTTCTTCAGATAACCGTTGTTAGGAATATAACAGCCAAGATCTTCATGGAGTTCCTGATAGATATTCTGTAAAGACGGCGGTATCTCTTTCTGATCCTGCGGCACCGAAAAACTCATTCCATGTGCCTGATGCTCATTGTGATAAGGATCCTGTCCTAACAGAAGCACCTTCACTTCCTGCAACGGCGTAAAATGAAATGCACTGAAAATCTCATCCGCCGGCGGATAGATCACTTTTTTGCTGTATTCTTCCTTTACAAAAGTATAAAGTTCCCTGTAGTACGCCTTGTGAAATTCCCCGTCCAGCGCTGCCGCCCAGTCATTACTCAGCATTGCCATAATTCGTATCTCCCGCCTATATTTTTTTTGAGATTATCATGTCATAAAATCACAACCTTACGGAAATGCCCTTCTCCCTTAGATATTGCTTCAGATCCCGAATCTCCATCTCTTTAAAATGGAACAAAGACGCTGCCAATGCGGCATCCGCCTTACCCACCGCAAATGCCTCGTAGAAATGCTCCATCGTGCCCGCACCGCCTGATGCTATGACCGGAATCGACACATTTTCCGCAATGGCTTTTGTCAGTTCCAGATCATATCCCTCCTTTGTCCCGTCACCATCCATGCTGGTCAACAGGATCTCTCCCGCACCCAGACTATCGGCTTTCATCGCCCACTCTACGGCATCGATCCCCATATCTATGCGTCCGCCGTTCTTATAAATATTCCATCCGCTTCCGTCCGCACGGCGTTTTGCATCGATTGCAACCACAACACACTGACTGCCGAACTTATCCGCTGCCTCAGAAATCAACTGCGGATTCATGATTGCCGCCGAATTGACAGATACTTTATCCGCTCCCTCTCTCAGGATCGCTCTGAAATCCTCAACCGTACGGATTCCTCCTCCTACGGTAAAAGGAATAAACACCCTCTCCGCGACCTTGCGTACCATCTCCACCGCCGTAGCCCGCGCGTCGGAGGATGCCGTAATATCCAGAAACACGAGTTCATCCGCGCCCGATCTGTCATAGGCTGCGCCGACCTCCGCCGGATCACCTGCATCCTTAAAATTTATGAAATTAACGCCTTTAACCACCCTGCCGTTCTTCACATCCAGGCAGGGAATTATTCTCTTTGTATGCATCTGTTTATACCTTATTCCATTCCCTTTATTTGGAAATATTGAGGAAGTTTTTCAGTATCTTCATACCTACATCCGAACTTTTCTCCGGATGAAACTGGCAGGCAAACACATTACCCTTCTCTACGGAAGCATGTATATGCGCTGCATACTCTGTCGTCGCAGTAACAATCTGCGCATCTTCTGCCTGCAGATAATAGGAATGGACGAAATATACATAAGCTTCCTCCGGAATCCCCTCAAACAACCTGCCTTTATTGGGATACTTGAGTGAATTCCAACCGATATGCGGTATCTTAAGTCCTCGCATTTCGGGAAGTCTAACGATCTTCCCCTGCAGAATTCCAAGTCCGTCTACTCCTTCGCTCTCCTCGCTGCTCTCAAACAGTAACTGCAGCCCGAGACAGATTCCGAGAAATGGAGTCCCTCTGTCTACAACCTTCCGGATCACATCAGCCAGATGATACTGATGTATTTTATTCATGGCATCACCGAAGGCACCGACTCCCGGCAAAATAACATGATCCGCGGACAGAATCTCTTCCGGTTCTCTTGTTATTCTGACACTCTCCCCCAATGCCTGTATTGCTTTCTCAACACTCTTGATGTTTCCGGCATCGTAATCAATTATTGCAACCATTCTATGTCCTGCTCCTGTTTCTACCGCACTCTCACGACTTGTATACTGCGTTACAGGATCTCATTGCTCTCTGCTTCTTCTGTTTCATCCGTATTCTGCAGTCTGTCAATGATCTCTTCCTCTTCTGGAAGTACATCCTGTTTCACTTCCGGCATATCGCCATCATCACTGTCCATTGTATCTCCGTAGACAACCGCTCGTAATCTCTGAGAATATGTTACATTATCACCCGATCCCAGAATATCCAGCGCATCTGCTTCCGACAATCCATATTGGTTCGACAATGCCTCAAGAATCTGACCATATACCTCATCCAGTTCACTGCTCACACGATACATCTCGGCATCGTCCCACAAATTATGATAACGATTCACGCCTTCCAATAATGCGTTTAATGCCTCAAGCTGCATATCCATCTTAATATAGTTCTCGTAAGAATTGAGTTTACGTTTCACTTGCAGAATTATGCTGCTCTTCTGAAGCAGTACCTCGTCTTCCTCACTCAGCTCACGGCCATACAACTGCTCATACACCTGTTCATACTGAGCATGATCAAATGCTACACGTGCCTCCTGTTTCTCCATCTGTTCCGGCAGTAACATAGTAACTACAACGATACAGACGGCTATTGTCGCGCAGAACAAAAAGACTGATAATACTTTCTTCTTTGAAAGCTTCTTCTCCGGTACTTTGAGCTCTTCCTCTTCATCCTTTTGTTTCTTTTTCTTCTCTTTCTTCTGCTTCTTAGGCTTAGCTTCTGCGCCTTCCTCCCCTCCTTCGGAGGCTGCTTCATCACCTTTTTTGCCTTTTTTCTTCTTGCCCTTCTTATCCGCTTTCTCTTTCTTCTTGGCGTTCATCTTATCCTCTGCTTTCAGTTCCGCCAGAAGCTCTTTATTCTCTTCGGAAATGTTGCCGATCATCGGTCCGCCATCACCCAGATCGTCGGCATTATCGCTCAGTTCGTCTTCCTCTTCGTCCTCTTCCAGTAAAAATTCAATGAATCTACTGAAAAAGCTCTGTTTCTTGGGTTTATCCTCTGCTTCGGACATGCCTTCCAGCAGACTGTTCAGCTCGTCGGCTCCCTCTTCACCGGCTTCTTCCTGACCAGATCCCTTCTTTGCGGCCTTCTTCGCAACTTTCTTTGCGAGTTTTTCCTTCTTCTTTTTTTCTTTTTCCGCTTTCTTCTTCTGTTTCTTTGATTTGAGGTTCTCCCGCTCTTCTAATTCTTCCGGTGTAATTTCCCGAATATTCTCAGGTTCTCCCTCAACGCCTTCTTCTCCCTCAAAGAGATTGAAACCATCATCGTCACCGTTATCCGTAACACCGCCCAGCATGGCCAGCATATCATCATCTGATGCCATACCCCGATCCGATTTCTCTAGCAGATCGTTAATCTCAGATAAATCCTCATCGTCTCCCATTCCTGCCAAAAGTGCAGACAGATCTGAATCGTCCGAAGAGTCAGCGTCCTGATTGTTTTCTCCATCCGACAACAGATCGCCTCCCAGCAGCCGGTCTATATCTTCCTCCGACATACCGCCGTCATCATCCGTCATATCTGCTTCTTCCTGACCTGACATATCAAAACCCAAATCATCCAATCCAAGATCATCCAGCGTCAAATCATCCGAACCTGATTCCTCTTCTGCGGATTCCTCCAATACAAAATCATCTGATGCCATCTCCTCAGGCAGCATACTTTCATCTAATGCCAACTCATCCGGCAGGCTGCTCTCATCCAGTGCAAAATCATCCATTTCATCCATTGTATTATCCTCTTTCAACGATTCATCCGACAGCATGCTTTCATCCAGCACTAATTCGTCCGGCAGGCTGCTCTCATCCAGCACCAATTCATCCGGCATACTGCTCTCATCCAATATCAACTCATCCGGCATACTGCTCTCATCCAATACCAACTCATCCGGCAGCATACTGTCATCCAGTACTAATTCATCCGGCAGACCGCTCTCGTCCAGTACTAATTCATCCGCTAAACTGCTCTCATCCAGCGCCAATTCGTCCGGAAGTCCACTATCGTCCAGTGCCAGTTCATCCGGCAGCATACTCTCGTCCAGTACTAATTCATCCGCTAAACTGCTCTCATCCAGCGCCAATTCGTCCGGGAGTCCGTTCTCGTCCAGTGCCAGTTCATCTGAAAACATACTCTCATCCAGTACCAGTTCATCCGAAAGCTCGCCTTCATCCAACGCCGTTTCCTCCGGAAACATACTCTCATCCAATACTAATTCATCTGGTAAACTGCTCTCATCCAACACCAATTCGTCCGGAAGTCCACTATCGTCCAGTGCCAGTTCATCTGAAAATTCACCTTCATCTAATGCCGCTTCCTCCGAAAGCATGCCCTCATCCAAAGTCAATTCGTCCAATAAACCGCTTACATCTGATGCCATTTCATCCAACAGTCCGCTCACATCCGTTTGCAATTCTTCCGAAGGCTTCTCCACGTCCGGCTCATTTTCAAGAATGTCTGATTCCTCCAATGTAACATTCTGCCCCATGGACGCAAACATAGCCTCTATATCATCCGTACTCATCGCCTTATTATACTCCCCCGCCGATGTATTGCCTGATAAGAAAGCCTCTGTAACATCCGATGACTCTGCCGCCTGTGCTGACGATAAAGACGTTTCCAACTCATCGCCGTCACCCTCTATCAATGATTTTAAAAGATTATCCAAATATTCTTCACTTGAGCTCATAATCTCACCCCAATAAAACTTTTTCTGACTAATTTTAACACATACCGTTCAATTTCACAAATTTCTTTCCTCTAAACACTTCTCTTCCCTATGTTCGCATCGCCTCACATAAAAAATCAACCGGATTCTCCTCTATACCCAATCCTCTATCGCCTATCTCTTCTCCCAGATGATAGAGAGTGGGATGAATACGATACATAAATGCCTTCTGATTATAGAACAAAATCTT
>JAAUZY010000082.1 GCA_014804355.1 Lachnospiraceae bacterium | reverse complement strand
CTTTCCGATCAGGAAAGTTTTATTAAAAATATACGGAAGTGTATAAAAGAAAACGGTACACTGGCTTTGCAGATTCCAAATTTTGAAAATATGATGATTGCCAGCATTATTAAAAATGTAGCCAAAGAATTTGATACTAATGGTGATATTTTTACCGCAATGCATGACAATTGTTATAATCATTCACTTACCACCTATTATAATATGATGTCAAAATATTATTCAAATGTTGAAGTGTGGCAGACAAATTATATTCATCAAATGAATAGTAGTGATGCAGTGGTGGAATTTGTAAAGAGTACAGCTTTGATCCCGTATTTGGAACGGCTTTCAGAGTTACAAGAAAAAGAATTTTTATCTCAATTAAAAAAGAGGACTGCTGAATATTACAAACCTTGTGAAAATGGTAAAGTATTGTTTCCGTTTGAAAGAATATTTGTACATGGTTTAAATAGCACAACGGGAATTTATGGGTGAGTTAAGGTGAAGATAGAAAAATTGGCAGTACATGATTTATGCATTTTGACGGAGTTATTTGATTATAACAATGTTGAACAAATGATATCTGAATGTTCGCATGATATTCAAGATGGGATTATTGATATTTTTGTTTTATATGATAAAGATGTTTTAATAGGTGAACTTCACGTAATGTATGAAAGTGATGATGAAAATTATGCCATACGAGGTAGACGAGCATATATGTTTGCGTTTAGGATTCGTGAAGATTCTCAGAATAAAGGATATGGAACATATCTCTTAAAAACAGTTCTAACTGCATTAAAAGAAAATGGATATTGTGAATTTACTGTTGGAGTGGAAGATGATAATTTTAGAGCAATTCATATGTACCAAGCTCTGGGATTTAATGAATTTCTACTTAGAAAACAAGAAGAGTATCAGGGCGATGTGTATGAATATAAGTTATACTTGAAGAGATAAACAAATTCCAGTTGATTTGTTATAAATTCAGGAGAGTGTATATGAACGTAGAACAGATGACAAAGAGAATCAACGAATTATACCACAAATCTCAGGCGGAAGGGCTGACAGAGCAGGAAAAAGAGGAACAGAAGCAATTACGGCAGGCGTATGTCGCTAATGTGCGGGCAAATCTGAGAGGACAGCTTAATAATATTTCTATCGTGGAAAAGGACGGTTCTGTTACTGATCTTGGGGAGAAATTCGGTGATAAGAAAAGTGAAGAATGAGAAATATGAAAAAAAAGAGATCCGCAAGAAGATTTTGAAAATCCGGGATGAAATTTCTGACGAAGAGAGAGCACAATTGAATTCCAAAATCGAAAAATGTATATTGACTCATTCAGTCTATGAAGGAGCACATGTAATTCTGACATACGCAAGCTATCGAAGCGAAGTCGATACGGCAACATTAATCGGACAGGCACTGGCGGATGGGAAGTATGTGTTTGCGCCGAAAGTTTCCAGTGATGAGATGGAATTTTGGCAAATTACAGCTACGGAAGATTTGAGAGAAGGATATCGGGGAATACCGGAGCCTGTAGAGCGAGTCTCTTTTCCCGAATGGCTAGCGGATCAGAGTAATATCGGAGAGATACATGTAATGATGTGGATGCCGGGTGCTGTCTTTGATAAAGAAAGGCATCGCATCGGTTACGGCAAAGGATTTTATGACAGATATTTGGATAGATTAACAGGTCTGGAGAAAGAAAATTGTTGCAAATGGAGTGTAGAATTACATTTGACCACGGCAGCACTTGCTTATAGTTGTCAGGTACTTACACTGATTCCATACGAAAAACATGATATAAGACCAGATATGTTAATCACAGAAGATGGAGTGTTGCAGTAAGCCGATATATTAGGAATGATTTCCGAACATGATTTCCTGATGTGGGAGGGGATATGATTGGTATGATAAATTTAATTAAGAGCAGAACGAGTTACAGAGGAAAATATAAGAAGATTCCAGTTCCAAGAGAAGATTTAATTACTATTATGGAGACTGGGCTTGCGGCACCTTCCGGTTGCAATAAGCAGACAACATCATTAATTGCGGTTGATGATGAGAATTTGCTAAAAGATTTAAAAGAATTGATTAATCCGCCCATTTGTCAGACTGCGCCGGCATTTATTTTAGTTTTAACACAAAAAATTTATGCATATAGAGATAGATGTTATCAGGTTCAGGATTATAGCGCTTGTATAGAAAATATGTTGCTTGCGATAAAAGCATTAGGATATGAAAGCTGCTGGTATGAGGGACACATTACTGATGATGACGATATCGCAGGTAAACTTGCAGAAAGATTGAGTGTTCCAAAGGATTACAAAATTGTTTGTCTATTACCGGTAGGCGTTGCAGAGGATGAAATAAAATATGCAATAAAAAAAGATTTCTCAGAACGGGCATGGTTTAACGGATTTGGTAAGAAAGTTTGAAATTGAGAAAATCTGAAAAAGGAAAGAATGGAGAGGATTCACATGGAATATTTAGAGACACTGGGGCAAAAAGCCGTAGCGGCAAAATATGAATTGCAGAAAAAAACCACAGAGGAAAAAGATGGTGCTTTACATGCGGTTGCTTCTGCACTGGTACAACAGTCAGAGCGTATCCTTATTGCGAATCAAAAAGATTATGAGATCGCAAAACAGGGCGGCATGACGGAAGGGTTGTTAGATCGTCTGAAACTAACCGATGCGCGTATCGAAGGCATGGCGGAAGGACTGCGGCAAATCGTGGAACTGCATGACCCTGTGGGCGAAGTCATGGAGACATTTGACAGACCGAACGGGCTTCATATCAGTAAAGTCAGAGTTCCCATGGGTGTGATCGGCATCATCTATGAGGCAAGGCCTAATGTGACTGCGGACGCTTTTGGCTTATGTTTTAAGACCGGCAATGCCGTGATCTTAAAAGGCGGTAAAGATGCTTTCTATTCCAATGAAGCGATTACGGAAATCATCAGGGAGACTCTGTGTAACAGGCAGATTCCGGCAGATGCGATACAGCTGATCACCGATAATGATAGGGCGGTGACCACTGCTTTCATGCAGTTAAAACAGTATGTGGATGTGCTGATCCCAAGGGGCGGTGCAGGACTGATCCGTGCCGTGGTAGAGAACAGCACCATACCCGTGATCGAGACAGGAACGGGAAACTGCCATATTTATGTGGATGAAGACGCAGATCTAGAGAAGGCGATTCCCATTATCGTTAATGCCAAGACACAGCGGATCGGTGTGTGCAACGCCTGTGAATCCCTGCTGGTGCATGAGAAGATTGCCGACCGTTTTCTGCCCGCGCTGGGAGAAGCGCTGAAGGCAAAAAATGTTGAGATGCGCGGAGACCGGAAGGTGATGACGCTGATTCCCGATGCATTGGAGGCAACCGAGGAAGATTACGGCACGGAATATTTGGATTATATTATTTCCATGAAAACAGTTGCATCCGTAGATGAAGCCGTGGCGCATATTAATAAGTACAATACAAGACACTCCGATGCGATTCTGACGGAAAATACGGCACATGCCGAAATGTTCCTGCAAGGTGTGGACTCCTCATGTGTTTATGTCAATGCATCCACACGCTTTACGGACGGATTCGAGTTCGGATTCGGGGCGGAGATCGGAATCAGCACACAGAAACTTCACGCCAGAGGACCTATGGGGTTGAAGGAACTGACTACATATAAGTATCTGATACGGGGAAATGGTCAGATCAGAGAGTGATTCTTTATTTTCAGAATAATATTACTCTATAAATTTGTTGACAATTAGCACATATTATATTATTATACATATGAACAGATAAACATATGTATATTCATAAGCCATATGGAGGAGATGACATTGGCGGAAGAAAACAAAAACAAGTTACAGACAGCGGACAATGATTCACAGACAGAACGGGAAGAAATCATAAGCAAAGTGCTGGAACAGCAGCCCGATGATGAGATTCTGTATGATCTGGCGGAGCTTTTTAAAGTGTTCGGAGATTCTACGAGGATCAAGATCCTGTACTCAATGTTTGAGCATGAACTTTGTGTGAATGATATTGCCGGATTGTTGAATTTGAGCCAGTCTTCCGTGAGTCATCAGCTGCGAATCCTTAAGACATCCAAACTGGTGAAGTTCAGAAGAGAAGGCAAGTCGATCTACTATTCGCTGGACGACGAGCATGTACGGGCAATCATTAGTATGGGAATGGAGCATGTGGAAGAATAAAACATGAAGTAATACTAAAGCAGCAAAGTACGCTGCTTAAGTATCACTAAGTCATGTTTGAAAGAATGTTGCTGGCGCATACATTCTTCCAAGAATAATTGAAAAATAGGATGGAGGAAAGAGATATGAGCAAAACTTATAAGATCGAAGTGGATTGTGCTAACTGTGCGGAGAAAATGCAGGAGGCAGCGAATAAGACGGAAGGTGTCGCGGAGGCTGTGGTAAGTTTTATGACACAGAAAATGAAAGTAGAGTTTGCAGAAGGCGCAGATGAGAAAGCGGTTATGAAGCAGGTGCTGAAGGCTTGCAAGAAAGTGGAGCCGGACTGTGAGATTGCAATTTAATCCATGCTTACTACTGTAAAATCAGAATATCCTAAGATTAAAATACAGATAAACGCCACTGAATCATCGGTGGCGTTTACCACATTATGAGAACATTTTTGAGTTTGTAAAGCAAATCTTATAATTGAACATGTTCGATTTTTTATGCTTCCTTCTTAGGCTGCGGATTAAAGCTGACACCGCGATTGATGTCACCGCTTGGATTGGAGCCGAAGGTGTAGTCGTTGCCGGGCAGGATGGCATTCAGAATAATGCCTGCCAGCGCTGCGATGGCAAGTGAAGTCAATGTGATGGACGTACCGGCAACGGTGAATGTAAGGCCGTTGGAGAATCCGAGTCCGCATACAAGAATAACGGCAGCGATAATCAGATTTCTTGATTTAGTGAAATCTACCTTGTTTTCCACTACGTTTCTGACACCGATAGCGGAAATCATTCCATATAGAATGAAGCTGACACCGCCGATAATAGCCGAAGGCAGGGAACCGATGATGGCGGACATCTTCGGAATGAAGCTTAATACGATCGCATAGACTGCGGCCAGACGGATGACTTTCGGGTCATATACATGACTCAGTTCCAGAACGCCGGTGTTTTCTCCGTAGGTAGTGTTAGCGGGACCGCCGAACAGTGCGGAGAGAGAAGTAGCCAGACCGTCGCCGATCAGTGTGCGATGCAGACCCGGATCTTCCAGATAATTCTCGCCCACCGTAGCGGATATGGCGGAGATATCACCGATATGTTCCATCATGGTTGCCAGTGCGATGGGCGCCATGACGAGGATTGCCGT
Source organism: Lachnospiraceae bacterium (assembly GCA_014804355.1). Taxonomy (GTDB): domain Bacteria; phylum Bacillota; class Clostridia; order Lachnospirales; family Lachnospiraceae; genus UBA3282. The sequence goes on along the minus strand of JAAUZY010000082.1, from coordinate 13,415 downwards.
AAGATCAAATTTACAAAGCAGGAAGGGCGGAAGTCCTACAAAGGAGGAGGCGGATACACCGGAAAAGTCCAGGATAGCACTGCCATCTGCATTGGTAAGGCCGATCGCGTTCATGATCAACGCTACTGCGTAAGAGATCACAACGCCGAGTAAGATCGGAATAATTTTCCACATTCCTTTGCCCCATATGTTAAAGATAATGATTACCGCCAGCGCAATAATCGCAAGGAACCAGTTGGAGGAGGCGTTGTTTACGGCGGAGGGTGCAAGACTTAAGCCGATACAGATAATAATGGGACCGGTAACTACGGGCGGCAGGAAGCGCATAACCCTTTTTACTCCCACAACTTTGATTACAAACGCCAGAATCAGATACAGCAGGCCGGCAATCACGATACCGCCGCATGCATAGGGCAGCTTCTCGCCGTAAGTCATGTCGGCGAAGATGCCGGTGTTCAGTTCTGCAACCGTGGCGAATCCTCCCAGAAAAGCGAAGGAAGAGCCCAGGAAAGCGGGAACCTTCAATTTAGAACAGACATGGAAAAAGAGGGTACCGATACCGGCAAAGAATAAAGTCACCTGAATCGATAAGCCCTCTCCGTTAAAATAACTGTTGACTAAGATCGGTACTAAGATCGTCGCACCGAACATTGCGAACATGTGCTGCAGACCGAGCAGCAGCATCTTGGGGATACCCAACGAGCGGGCATCGCGAATCGCTTCAAAACTTTTGCTCATAATAAATCTCCTTCCTCATTTGACATTTAGACCTAAAGAGATTATATAGATTCGGACATTGTTTGGCAAGAGCGTTATGGAAAGAATGCTGAAAAGTTATTGACTAAAACGGCGGAAGTCAGTAGTATTTATAGATAAGGATTATTTTTCTGGGAATCAGAAAAATCGGAAAAGAGGACGAAAGATGGAAAAAATAGAAAAGATGGAAAATGTGTTTGTCATGAATCATCCGCTGATCCAGCACAAGATCTCTCAGATCAGGGATATCAATACGGGCACTAATGAATTTCGGAAATGTATCGAGGAGATTGCCATGCTGATGGGCTATGAGGCGCTTAGTGATCTGCCGCTTGAAGATGTGGAAGTGCAGACTCCGATTGAGACCTGCATGACGCCCAAAATCGCCGGAAAGAAGATGGCAGTCGTGCCGATCCTGCGTGCGGGACTTGGCATGGTGGGCGGAATCCTTGCATTGGTACCCAGCGCAAAAGTGGGACATATCGGTCTGTACAGAGATCCTGAAACCCATGAACCGCATGAGTATTACTGCAAACTGCCGGAACCGATTGACCAGAGGACGATCGTCGTGGTAGATCCCATGCTTGCCACAGGCGGTTCGGGCTCCGAGGCTGTCAGCTTTATCAAACAGCATGGCGGCAGAAATATTAAATTTATGTGCATTATCGCTGCGCCGGAAGGCATAGAGCGTCTGCACGGGGATCATCCGGATATTCAGATTTATATCGGTCATATAGACCGCTGTCTGAATGAGCATGCTTATATCTGTCCGGGTCTGGGTGATGCGGGAGACAGAATTTTCGGCACGAAATAACTGTTCATAAGCGGACAGGCCATATTTTTGTGAAAATGTGCTTCTGGGGGAAAAGAAATTTGAAGAATGCAAATAAATTAGCAGTCTTATGCTTTGTGCTGCTGTGCGGATTTCTTTTGACGGCATGCGGTGAAGACGAGACGCTGACTGCATATCAGGAAGATATGAATACTTTTTTTGAACATATCGCTTCATACAATGATGGAATGAATGCGATCAATGCTGATGACACGGATGCCACAGAACAACTGTTGTCCTATCTGGATCAGCTTCAGGCGGAGATTACCTGGATGGCGGAACTTACCGTGCCGGAGCGGTTTTCGGCGGTAGACAGTCTGGCAGATGAGGCGGATGAAAATATGCAGCAGGCAGTTGCTCTTTATCACCGGGCTTACGGATCGGAGACTTTCGATGAAGGGGTCGCACAGGCTGCCAGAGAATACTACGATCGGGCTAATATCCGTATCCAGTACATTATAATGATTCTGCATGGTGAGATTCCGGAGGGCGAGGGAATTACATATACGGAAGAGAACGGCATTCTGGGCGGCGGTTATCTGAATCGGGATGAGGACGATGAAGAGGCGCAGGAAACGGGTAATTCCGATGCGGATGATTCCGGAGAAGAAGATAACTTTGATACTGATGATACGGTATTCTATGAAGAGCCGGCACAAGATGATACACAGGAGAGCATGGAATAAGATGAATAAACAGGAATTTCGTGCATTTATGAAAGAAAACCCGATTATTCTGGACGGCGCAACCGGATCAAATCTGCAAAAACAGGGAATGCCTGCCGGTGTGTGTCCGGAGCAATGGATTCTGCAGCACAGGGAGATCATGATCGCGCTCCAGAGAGAGTTTGTCGATGCGGGAAGCAATATTGTCTATGCCCCTACTTTTACTGCAAATCGGATCAAATTAAAAGAGTACGGGCTGGAGTCACAGGTACGTCAAATGAATCTGGATCTGGCGGCGCTTTCCAAGGAAGCGGTCGGGGACAGAGCATATGTGGCGGGAGACCTGACTATGACCGGGGAACAGCTTGCACCCCTGGGGCGGCTTGACTTCGAGGAATTGATAGATATCTATAAAGAACAGATCAACTATTTGGTGGAGGCGGGGGCGGATCTTCTTGTCGTAGAGACGATGATGAGCCTTCAGGAGACGAGGGCGGCACTGATTGCGGCGAAGGAAGTCTGCGATCTGCCGGTGATGGCCACCATGACATTCGAATCGGACGGACGGACACTGTACGGAACGGATGCGATAACAGCGGCTGTCGTGTTGGAGAGTCTGGGTGCTGATGCGGTAGGCACTAACTGTTCTACCGGCCCTGACAAGATGATAGATGTTGTCCGCAATATGGCATCGGTAACAACGATTCCGATCATAGCCAAGCCGAATGCAGGGCTTCCCTCTCTGGATGAAAAGGGTAATACGGTCTATGATATGGAGGCGGAGGAGTTCGGAATATGTATGAAGGCGCTGGTAGAAGCGGGAGCCGCAATCATAGGCGGATGCTGTGGAACCACCCCGGAACATATCAGGGCGCTACAGCGGCATGCAGGTGATATGCAGATCGTACACAGGAAACCGTCGGATATGCGGTTCCTTACCAGCGAGCGTAAGACTGTTTCTTTCGGGCTTTCGGATAACTTTATCATAGTCGGAGAACGGATCAACCCCACTGGCAAGAAGAAGCTGCAGGAACAGCTGCGCGCGGGAAATATGGATATGGTGGTCGATTTCGCGGAGGAACAGGAAGCGTGCGGCGCAGGGATACTGGATATCAATATGGGCATGAGCGGTGTGAATGAGAAAGAGCTGATGCTCAAAGCAATAGAGACGGTCGGTGGAATCACAAGTCTGCCGTTATCTCTCGATTCCAGTCATGTGGATGTGCTGGAGGCAGCGCTACGCAGATATCCGGGCCGGGCATTAATCAATTCGATTTCTTATGAGAAGGCGAAATTAGATGCCTTACTGCCGATTGCAAAGAAATACGGCGCAATGTTTGTTCTACTTCCTCTGTCGGATGAAGGACTGCCGAAGAATTTGGATGAGAAGATCAATATTATAGAGAAGATACAGACGCGTGCTTATGAACTGGGTATGCGTCAGGAAGATATTGTGGTGGACGGCTTAGTCGCTACCGTGGGTGCAAATAAGAATGCGGCTGTTGAGACGCTTCAAACGATACGTTACTGCAAGCAGAACGGTCTGGCAACGATATGCGGACTGTCCAATATTTCATTCGGATTGCCGGAACGAAGTTTCGTCAATGCCGCATTTCTGACCATGGCGATTCAGGCCGGTCTGACGATGGCTATCGCCAATCCGTCGCAGGATCTGTTGGTAAGCTGTGCATTCGCTTCAGATTTGCTCTTAAATAAAGAGGGTGCTGATCTTAGGTATATTCAGTTGATGGAAGCTGTGAGGGCCAAGCGGGAAGCGATGGGAGAGACTGCCGCCGTAAACACCGGAATCCGCATGCAGATGGCTGCACAGGGTGCGGTGCAGGCAGGCGGAAGCGTCAAGGATAAACTGTATGCCGATGTGCTTAAAGGAAACGGTGCTTCCATTGTGGAGGATACGAAGAAAGCGTTATCCGAAGGACACGAAGCCAAAGAGCTTTTGGACGATATACTGCTTAAGGCAATTAATGAAGTGGGAGAGCTTTTTGATAAGGGAAAATATTTCCTGCCGCAGCTGATTGCCAGCGCGGAGGCGATGAAAGCCTCTATAGAATATTTAGAACCACTGCTGGCCACCGGAAGCTCTGAGGAAGAGATGCCTACAGTGGTGATTGCCACGGTAGAGGGCGATATACATGACATCGGCAAAAATCTGGTGGCTTTAATGCTTAAAAATTATGGATTCAGGGTGATTGATCTGGGTAAAGATGTGCCGAAGGAGAAGATTATTGAAGCGGCAAAGGAACATCACGCTCAGGTGATCGCTTTGTCCGCGCTCATGACTACCACCATGCAGCAGATGAAGCATGTAATCGATTATGCGAAAGACAATAAGACGGATGCTAAGATTATAGTCGGCGGTGCCGTGATTACGCAGGAGTATGCAGATGAGATCGGAGCTGACGGTTACTCCAAGGATGCGGCGGAGGCGGTAAAACTGACGAAGCGGATTCTGAATATGAATGATTAAGGGAGATTAGAGTATGTTAGGTGCAGATGCAATGGTAAAATGCCTGGAAGAAGAGGGCGTAAAGTATGTATTCGGTTATCCGGGGGTAGCAATATGCCCCTTCTATAACAGTATACTGGATTCCAAGATTGATACGATCCTGATCCGTACAGAGCAGAATGCGGCGCATGCGGCAAGCGGTCTGGCACGGGTGACAGGACAGGTGGGTGTCTGTGCCGTAACTTCGGGCCCCGGAGCAACTAATGTGATCACCGGTATCGCGACGGCTTTTGCGGACAGTATACCGCTTGTGTGCATTACGGGACAGGTTAACAGCGAACTGCTGGGTTCTGATGTGTTTCAGGAAGCGGATATCACCGGTGCGGTGGAATCCTTTGTGAAATACAGTTATCTGGTGAGGGATGCAGATGAGATTCCGAGAATTTTTAAGGAAGCTTTCTATATTGCCAATTCGGGGAGAAAAGGTCCTGTTTTGATTGATGTGCCTATTGATGTCCAGAATGCGGTAGTAAATAAATTCAAATATCCTGAAGAAATCAATATGCGTACCTATAAGCCTACGGTCAAAGGCCATGCGGTGCAGATTAAGAAGGTTGTGAAGGAGCTTTCCAGAGCGAAGCGTCCCATCATCTGCGCCGGCGGCGGTGTGCTATTAAGCGATGCGGAGAAGGAGCTTCGCGAATTTGCACAAAAACACAGAGTACCTGTGGTTTCCACTATGATGGGAATCGGTGTCATGCCTACGAAGCACCCGATGTATTACGGTATGGTGGGCAACAACGGTCACCCTTACGCCAACCGTGCCATGAATGAATCGGATCTGCTTATTATGGTGGGTGCGAGAGTGGCGGATCGTGCAGTGAGTCAGCCCGATCTGATTACGGAGAATAAGATTCTGGTGCACATTGATGTAGATCCGGCGGAGATCGGTAAGAATGTGGGGCCGACGATCCCGTTGGTAGGAGATGCGAAACACATTATCGCAGATTTCCTGGAGGAAGATTTTGCTTGTGAACATGAGGAATGGATTCGTGTGCTAAGCGGGTATCGGGATACCATGGGACGTGTCAGGAAACCCAATCCGGAGTATGTGGACCCGGCAGAATTTATCCGTATGTTGTCAGAGGCAATGGCTGACGATGCAGTCTATGTGGCGGATGTGGGGCAGAATCAGATCTGGTCCTGCAATAATCATATTGTCAAGGACGGAAGATTCCTGACCACAGGCGGTATGGGAACCATGGGATATTCCATTCCCGCTGCGATGGGTGCGAAGCTGGCCGACAGGAAAAAACAGGTGGTAGCCGTGTGCGGCGACGGTTCTTTCCAGATGTCTATGATGGAGCTTGCCACGATGCGCCAGTTTGATGTGCCTGTGAAGATCATCGTACTGAAGAATAACTATCTGGGTATGGTACGTGAATATCAGCATTATACATACAAAGATAATTATTCTGTGGTGGATCTTTCCGGAAGTCCGGATTTAGAGAAGCTGTCATCGGCATATGACATGAAATTTATGCGCCTTCATACTATGGAACGGGCGCAGGAGACGATCGGGGAGTTCCTGGCAAAGGATGAATCCGTGCTGCTTGAGTGTCTGATTGATCCCATGGATCTTGTGAAATAGATGGATGAAAGGATAGACGGAATGAAGAAAATATATTCGGTTTTAGTGGAAAACAGATCCGGTGTACTGTGTAAGGTGGCGGGACTTTTTTCCCGAAGATGTTTCAATATTGACAGTCTTGCGGTGGGAGAGACAGATGATCCGACAACATCATGCATGACGATTGTCAGCAGCGGAGATCAGCGTACTATAGAGCAGATCGAAAAGCAGCTTAATAAGAAGCTGGATGTCATTAAGGTTAAAACCTTTGATGAGACAGCAAGTGTCAGCAGGGAACTTATGTTGATGAAAGTAAAATATAATAAGGGAAACAGGCGTGATATCATGGAGACCTGCGAGATCATGAAGGCACAGATCGTGGATATGTCCAAGAAGACAATGATCATACAGATATGCGATGTGCCGGAGAGAATTCAGTTGTTTATCGGCATGATGCAGTCCATCAGTATCGTAGAGGTCGCAAGAACGGGCACTCTGGCGCTTCAGAAGTGTCTTGAGACGGATGCGCCGTAACCGGGGTGCGACATGACTTATAAATGCGGACGAGGACAGACCGCATGTTGACTTTTGAACCCTAAATTGATACAATGATTGACGGTGTATGACAGACGACGGACATGCACGGAAAGGTTTATGTTATGCAGAAGAAGGTATTGCAGTTATTAGTAGATAACACATCGGGCGTATTGAGCCGCATTTCCGGTCTTTTTTCCAGACGAGGCTACAATATAGACAGTATCACGGCGGGTGTAACGGCTGATCCGCGGTTTACCCGTATCACGATCGTGACTTCCGGGGACGATGAGATCCTGGATCAGATCGAAAAACAGGTGGCAAAACTGATTGATGTCAGGGATATTAAAGAGCTTAGGCCTGAGGAAAGCGTATACAGGGAGCTCGCGCTGATAAAGGTCAAGACATCCGCAGCACAGAGGCAGGGTGTAATTGCCGTAGCGGATATATTCCGTGCCAATATTATTGATGTATCACCGGAGAGTCTGGTGATCGAGCTTACCGGTGACCAGGATAAGATCGCAGCCTTTATCAGCCTGTTGGATGGCTACGAGATCTTGGAGCTTGCCAGAACAGGTATTGCAGGCTTAGGGCGCGGTATTGAGAACGTGACATATCTGTAGACACGAATATGGTAATGAATGGGGAACATCCCTTGAAATTATACAGAAATATATATGACCACATTAAACTAATCAACAAACGGAGGAGTAGGAAAATGGCAAAGATTTTTTATCAGGAAGACTGTAACTTATCCCTGCTGGAAGGCAAGACGATCGCGGTGATCGGCTACGGCAGTCAGGGACATGCACATGCGTTGAATGCAAAAGAGTCCGGCTGTCACGTGATTATCGGTCTTTATGAAGGCTCTAAATCATGGGCAAAGGCTGAGGCACAGGGATTTGAGGTATATACGGCTGCAGAGGCTGCTAAGAAGGCTGATATCATCATGATTCTGATTAATGATGAGTTACAGGCTGCTATGTATAAGAAAGATATCGAGCCCAACTTAGAGGCTGGCAATATGCTGATGTTTGCACATGGATTTAACATTCACTTCGGCTGTATCGTACCGCCTAAGGATGTGGATGTAACGATGATCGCACCGAAAGGACCGGGACATACGGTAAGAAGCGAGTATCAGGCAGGTAAGGGTGTTCCTTGTCTGGTAGCCGTTCATCAGGATGCTACAGGTAAGGCGCAGGATATGGCATTGGCTTATGCGCTTGCGATCGGCGGTGCAAGAGCCGGCGTTCTGGAGACAACATTCAGAACAGAGACGGAGACAGACCTTTTCGGCGAGCAGGCTGTACTCTGCGGCGGTGTGTGCGCACTTATGCAGGCGGGCTTTGAGACACTGGTTGAAGCAGGATATGATCCGAGAAACGCATATTTCGAGTGTATCCACGAGATGAAACTGATCGTAGATCTGATCTACCAGTCCGGTTTCGCGGGCATGAGATATTCTATCTCCAATACGGCTGAGTACGGCGATTATATTACCGGACCGAAGATCATTACGGAAGAGACGAAGAAGACCATGAAGAAGATTTTAGCCGATATTCAGGATGGTACATTTGCCAAGGACTTCCTGCTTGATATGTCTTCCGCAGGCGGTCAGGTACACTTCAAGGCGATGAGAAAACTGGCTTCCGAGCATCCTTCAGAGGTAGTCGGCGAGGAAATCAGAAAGCTGTACAGCTGGAATGGCGAAGATAAACTGATTAACAACTAATGTGGGGTTAACCATGCAATCCAAAACCAATGTGGATCTGATGCTGGCTGAGAGCTTTAAAAACTTAGCGCTCAAGATGCCGATCGAGAAAATTACGATTCGGGAAATTACGGAAGGTGCGGGTGTTATCCGGCCGACGTTCTATAATCATTTCAGGGATAAGTATGAACTTCTGGAATGGATGATCCATACTGAGATCCTTGATCCGGTCATTCCGCTGATGCGGACCGGCTGCATCAGTGAGAGCCTGATCATGATCTTTGAGAATCTTAAGAAGGACAAAAGGTTCTATAAGAAGGTTGTCAGACTGGAAGGACAGGATTCCTGTGAGGGTATTGTCAAAAAGTTCATTAAAGAAATTCTGTATATTTTTATTGATGAACAGGTCGGTGAGCGAAAGGCATCCGCAAGAGGGCTTACCACGGATTGGGTTGCGGAATATTATGCGCAATGTATGGCATTTGTGGTGATTCAGTGGATAAAAATGGACATGAGTCTGGAGCCGGAGCAGATGGCAGAGCTTTTTGAGTATATTACGACTCATTCCATGGACGATGTAATAGCAGAAATGAATTGATCGACGGGGCTTGCCTGAGTTTTTCCGGACAAGCCCTGTTTTCCTCTGTATAAAATATAAAACGGAGGCAAGTGAATTCGCAAAATTAATTATTTTACATTAATGAATGCAATAAGGAGGACGAGATAACTATGGGAATGACAATGACGCAGAAAATTCTGGCGGTGCATGCAGGACTTGACCATGTGGAAGCCGGACAGTTGATCGAAGCGGACCTGGATCTGGTGCTGGGAAACGATATTACCAGTCCCGTGGCCATCAAAGAGATGGAAAAAATGAATGTGGACGGTGTGTTCCATAAGGATAAGATTGCGCTGGTTCCCGATCATTTCGTACCGAACAAGGATATCAAGTCGGCGGAGCATTGTAAATGCGTGCGTGAGTTTGCCCGCCGCAATGAGATCACCAATTATTTTGAAGTGGGAGAGATGGGCATCGAACATGCGCTGCTTCCGGAAAAAGGACTTATGGTAGCCGGTGATGTGATCATAGGTGCGGATTCTCATACATGTACTTACGGCGCACTGGGCGCTTTTTCCACGGGCGTGGGAAGCACGGAAATGGCGGCAGGAATGGCGACGGGTAAGGCATGGTTCAAGGTTCCAGCCGCAATCAAATTTAATTTGACGGGTAAACCGTCCGAATGGGTCAGCGGTAAGGATGTGATCCTGCATATCATTGGTATGATCGGTGTGGACGGTGCGCTGTATAAGTCCATGGAATTCGTGGGCGACGGTATACGGAATCTTTCTATGGATGATCGTTTTACCATTGCCAATATGGCGATTGAGGCTGGCGGCAAGAACGGTATTTTCCCGGTGGATGATCTGGCAGTTGCATATATGAAAGAACACTCCGCAAGAGAATATAAAGTCTACGAAGCAGACGAAGATGCAGTATATGACGAAGAATACACGATTGATCTTAGCAGGTTAAAGCCTACGGTTGCTTTCCCGCATCTGCCGGAGAATACGAAAGCCATTGATGAGATTAAAGAAGAGATTAAAATCGATCAGGTAGTGATCGGGTCCTGTACAAACGGCAGATTGGATGATCTGAGGACCGCTGCAAAGGTATTACAGGGCAGACATGTGGCAGAAGGCATGCGCTGTATCGTGATTCCTGCCACACAGAAGATTTATCTGCAGGCAATGGAAGAGGGACTTTTGAAGACTTTTATTGAGGCGGGGGCGATTGTCAGCACACCCACCTGTGGTCCCTGTCTGGGTGGCTATATGGGCATTCTGGCTGAGGGAGAGCGTTGTGTATCAACCACGAACCGTAATTTCGTAGGACGTATGGGGCATGTTAACTCGGAGATCTATCTGGCAAGTCCTGCGGTAGCGGCGGCAAGCGCGGTGACAGGTAAAATATCCTGCCCGTGTCAGTTAGCGTAAAACGATATTTCATCATAACAATGGAAGCAGATGCTTCAGATCGGAGGAGACATGCAATCAGCAAAAGGAACTGTTTTTAAGTACGGAGATAATGTGGATACGGATGTGATCATCCCTGCGCGTTACCTGAATTCATCTGATCCGGCAGAGTTGGCAACACACTGCATGGAGGATATTGACAAAGAATTTGTGAACAGGGTGAATAAAGGGGATATTATTGTCGCAACTAAGAATTTCGGCTGCGGTTCATCCAGAGAACATGCGCCCATTGCCATTAAGGCGGCGGGAGTGAGCTGTGTGATCGCGGAGACGTTTGCAAGAATTTTCTATCGTAATGCTATCAATATTGGATTGCCCATCATCGAATGTCCGGAGGCGGCAGGAGAGATCGAGGCCGGAGATGTGGTGGAAGTCAACTTTGATACCGGAGTGATTACGGATGTGACGAAAGGCACGAGCTATAAAGGGCAGGCATTCCCGGAATTCATGCAGAAGATTATTGCGGCGGAAGGGCTTGTGAATTATATCAATCAGAAGTAATATTGGATGTTTTCGGATTATCGTGCTACCCGAACATTAGCAGCAAGTCAAAGCGTTTTTTCGGATGATTCTTATCTTATGGATTTTTAGTTTCTAATCTGTTATAATATTTATCATGGTTAACAGAGTAAACGGAAACGAATATTATGATTATTCACAATTGAAGATGCCGGATGCGGCGGATAAGACAGATAACGGTGAGAAGTTCAGCCTGAATTATCAGCACACGCAGGAAGAGACGACTGAGAAGGATAAGAAAGAGAAGGACGGAGAAACCGAAAAGCTTAACAATGGCACCCGCACTGTTCTGCAGGGCGGCGTACGGTTGGAATTATCCCGTAATAGCGCACAGACTGTCTCTGATCGGACGCGCGGGAAGGAAGAGAGACCGCAGGATACCGGACAGAAACTGATCGGTATGGTACAGTCATGGCTGCAGGCATTTGTACAGGCAGTCAAGGATATTGCTAATAAGATCTGGAATGATCCAATACCACAGGACGAAACATCAGTGGAGCAGATTAAGTCGGAAGATGAGACGGTGCAGGAGACACAGGCACCGGAACGGCTGACTGAGGAATATCTTGCACTGCATCCGGAACATATGCGCAATACGCAAGAGGTTGAGAGCTCTTCGCTACGGCGGGGAGAGAATCGGGATAAAGAGATTCAGAAATATCTGCGTTCCGGCAATTTGGAGCAAGTGATCAGTCTGGTGACGGATAACGGGCGCAAAACGATGGCCAAGAATTCTACCTTGCTGACTTATTACGACCGGCATGGCAGGATCACACCCATTGGTGCCTCTGATCAGGAGCGTATCCTGCACGGGGATAGAAATGTAAAGAAACTGTGACAAATCGAGCAAACTCGAAAAAGCATCAAGAAATTTTATATAAGATAAATAAACTGCCTCTCATAGTCAGATTTAAATTCTGATCTATGGGAGGCAGTTATGCTACAACCCTGTTTTTGCCGCTCCGCTTACCTTTATAGAGGTTATAGTCCGCATTGGTTATGGTTTCCTCTATGGTGTCCCCGTCATTATATGTGGATATGCCGAGAGTGAGCGTACAGTGAATCCATTTATTGTTAAGTTCAAAGACATGGTTAGCGACGTTACGGCGAATATTTTCGGCGATGCGTCCCACATTCTCCTTGGCGGAACTGCTGACTAATATCAGTATTTCTTCCCCACCCCACCGGCATACATATCCGTTTGAAGCTACGTGCTGTGTCGTGATCATGGCAACCTCCCGCAGAACGACATCGCCAAAATCGTGACCATAGTTATCGTTAACTTTCTTGAAATCATCGATATCGCACATGATGAGGGAGAAACCTGAATCGGACTGCAGTGCCTGATGCAGAAACACATCCATGCTCCTGCGGTTATACAGGCCGGTCAGAGGATCAGTGCTCGCCAGTTTTTCGAGGATCGCATTCTGATGCCGCAGCTGCGTGCCGGACAGCTTCATTTCTGAAATAAAGATCAGAGAAAATACGATGAGAAAAATAAAAGTGCAGATTGAATTAAAAATATATAACTTTAATTCCAGTGGTAGCATGTGAAGCTCATATACCGGTGTAATGTAGAAGGATAATAGCTTACAGCTTAGGAAAGACGCTGCGGCGCAGAAGGCCGATGCAGTTGCGATAAGCATCTTGCTGCGTTTTGTATTCATTGTATAGCAGATATAGAAACCTACGGGAATAAGCGCAATAATGTACTGTGCGAATCCGAACTGCCATCCGATGCAGATCGTTGCGACAAAGGAGTGCAGAATAATTTCAAGGTAGGTGATCCAGTATACCGGCAGAAGTTTTTCAAGGCGGACAAGCAGCGTGCAGGAAAGATAGGTAAGCACACTGAGAATGTTAAAAATCAATAGCGGAAGAACCCTGTAATAACCAAAGACGCATGCAAGAAAAAAATGAACCATCGCCACGGAGTAAATAATGACGCTGAATTTTTGCTTGTCAGAGATACGTGCATTGCCGGTCAGTATTTTTTTGACATATGTAAGGTGTTCCTTTAACATTTTCATTCCCATCCGTATGTGCAGGAATCCGGTGCCTGCAAAAATGTAACTTACAATATTATAGAGTATATCGTCAAAAATGTAAATCTTTTTTGAGCTTTTCACTTTTTCGCGCAAAGTTCGGAAATTTTCAAGGTAAATGCAACACCCTGTTGCATTTACTCTGAAAAGCCCGCATGTTGCAGTTAGTCTGACAGATTTTACCGTTTTCCACTTCTTTTCACATGTCTGCTATTGCCT
>JAAUZY010000081.1 GCA_014804355.1 Lachnospiraceae bacterium | reverse complement strand
TAATTGGTGGAATAATATGCCCATGCCGGTATTTACGTTTTTAGAGGAATATGATTTCTCTGGAAAAACGGTAATTCCCTTTACTACTTATGGCAATGGTGTGTGGGGGAAAAGCGTTGATTCAATCCGGGATACGGTGCCGGATGCTATTATTTTAGATGGACTTGCAATTCAGGAACACGAACTGCAGGATGCGTCCTCAGAGGTTTCCGAATGGTTACAAGGACTTGGATTGATTAGGTAGGTTGATGGAATGAGAACAAAAATTAAAATTGTAATAGATACCGGAATGATTATTCTGGTTCTTTTACAAATGGCATACCACTTGGTTGGCGATTCGTTGCATGAGTGGCTAGGGATAATATTGTTTGTTTTACTTATCCTGCACAACATTTTAGACCGAAAATGGTATTCAGGATTATTCAAAGGCAAGTATACCCCGATTCGATTTTTTCACACGGCTATTAATATGCTCTTACTTGCCTCGTTTTTGTGTGTTGCTGTCAGTGCTGTTTTTCTTTCGACAACGTTATCGACCTTGTTTAATTTGAAATTAGCACTATTAGGGCGAAGGATGCATATGGTTTTTACAGCATGGAGTCTTATATTGATGTCAGTTCATGTGGGACTTCGTTGGAGTAGGAAGATAGGCGCAATAAAAAAACAGTCTCAAGGAGTACAATACCTATTTTACATATGGGGTTAGCAAGTTAATTACTAAACAAAAATAAGTGCATAATGGTAGTATTTTACTAATTGTGGTGAGGTTTCTATTTACCTTAAGAATATAGAAAAACAGGAAATAAAAACATGAGGTGTATAGTAGTAATTAACTATAGGTAGGCAGACTTCTCTGTTTTTTGATGGATTGAAGAACTGTGGATCTTTGATATGAAACTATGAGAAGAAAATCAATAATGCACAAACGATCAAAGGGAAGCAAGCAGAGTGTAATTGTCATCTGTCTGGTTCCTTTAATGATCTGCTAATAATTGATACGAGACATGAATAAAGTTCTTACAAACATAGCGGAAGCCCCTAAAAATGCGGCTTCCGCACTCTTAGAGGCTTCCTTAGGGGAGGATAAGTATTTCCTTATCTTTTGACTATTATCATTGTAACCGTTTTTCCCAGCTTTATACAAAGTATTATCAATTTTCTAAAAAAAATTTTCCCGAAGATATTTCACAAGATATTCAAAAGATAGCAGACCCGGTAGAACCAATACAAACTGGCATTGCCACAGCCGACATTTTGTCATATAATCTGATTTACACCAATTAAATCCGTGGGAGGACAAAAACATGCTAAGCTTTGCCAATGATTATTCCGAAGGGGCACATGAAAAAATATTACAGAAACTGATCGATACGAATATGGAGAGTCTGCCGGGATACGGAAGCGACAGATACTGCGATTTGGCCAAAGAGAAAATCAAGGAAGCCTGCCGCTGTGAGGACGCGGACATTCATTTCCTGACAGGCGGCACGCAGACAAACCAGATCGTTATTGATTCGGTGCTTGCCAAATATGAGGGAGTGGTTGCAGCGACGACGGGACATGTCAGTGTGCACGAAGCAGGAGCTATAGAGTATACGGGACACAAGGTTTTGGAGCTTCCCCATACGGACGGCAAACTTTCGGCGGCTGAGATCGGGCGCTATATGGAGTCCTTTTATGAGGATGCGAACCACGAGCACATGGTTTTTCCGGGAATGGTCTATATCACCCATCCGACGGAGTACGGAACACTCTATACGAAGCGGGAGCTTTCGGATATCTCTGCGGTATGTAAGAAATATCACGTGCCGTTATATCTGGACGGCGCGCGGCTGGGATACGGACTTGCCGGCGAGGATACGGATGTAACACTGCCTGACATCGCGGAATATTGTGATGTTTTCTATATCGGAGGGACGAAAGTGGGAGCATTGTGCGGGGAAGCGGTCGTATTCACGAAGAGAAACACGCCCGCACATTTTATGACATTGATCAAGCAGCACGGCGCACTTCTTGCGAAAGGAAGGCTTCTCGGTATTCAGTTCGATACGCTGTTTACAGACGACCTGTACATGGAAAACGGAAGAAATGCCATCCGTATGGCAGGCTTGCTGCGGAATGCATTTGAGGAAAAGGGATATACTTTTTATCTGAAAACGCCTACGAATCAGATCTTTATTGTGTTGGAGAATGCGCGGATGATGGAGCTGCAGGGCAAGGTTATATTTGATTTTTGGGAAAAGTATGATGAGAATCATACGGTAGTGCGGTTTGCCACGAGCTGGGCTACGAGCGAAGAGGATGTGAAAAAACTGATTTCCATGCTTTAAATGGAAATCAGTTTTTTGGACTTACTCTTCTAACAGTACTTCGTAACTTACATCAAGTACTTTTGCAAAGGCCTTTAATTCAATATCTGTGATAAACCGCGCCCCGCTTTCAATGCGCTGAATCGCATTCTTATCCAGTTCTATACCTTCCAGCTGCATTTTGTCAGCCAGGAGTCTCTGTGATACTTTAGGGTATAACTTCTTGCGAATACGGGCAATGTTACTGCCTGATATATTATTTCTTCCTGATCCTGCTCTGTTCTTATACATAGTTTCCCCATCTCTGCGCTGTTTGCTGCGCAAATCCATATTACGGATTACACGTACCATTCACATCTATGCCAAATTATGCAATGTTTCACCATTATTTGACATTCACTACTTGTCATTTAATAAATGATATGCTATTATTAGTCATTAGTTGACATCAACTGAATGTCATTCTAAAAAAATAGTGCTGTCAGAGGATAATCAGAATGATAAAGGAACTTTTGATAAGACTTTCCTTACTTTTAGGACTTTTTGCGCTGGCTGCTGTTATTATAAATCGTTATGCTGACCGCTCGCCTGTTGTGATCAACGAAGTATGCAGTAGTAATTTTGCAGCCAGCTGTAATGAAAATGGGGATTATTCCGACTGTATAGAACTGTATAATTCCGGTGAAACCGATTTTTCTCTAAATGGCTGTTTCCTTACGGACAATGATAACGAACCGGAAAAATACGCGTTAGACGGCATTACGATTCCTGCAAAGAGTTACACTTTGATCTGGCTGAATCAGGAATCTGCATTTCGTATTTCTAAGGATGGGGATCAACTGTTTCTGATAGACTCCAATTGCGGCGCTTATCTCGATCAGGTTATTGTTCCTTCGCTTTCTTGTGACACCAGTTATGGCAGGACGAAGGACGGCGGTTCTGAATGGTCTGTTATGAGCACCACTCTCGGCAGCGCTAATAAAGACGCGGAGATTCTTTCTGCGATTTCTCTGGATAAACCGATTTTTGAAACTACGAGCGGATTTTATGATGAGGCTTTTGAGCTTCGTTTGTATTCTCCGGGCGGGGAGAAAATATATTATACCTTGGACGGCAGTGAGCCGTGTGCGGATTCTCTCGTATATACAAAGCCTATCCGGATTGCAGACAACAGTCCGGCGGACAACAGATATGCAGCCCGCGAGGATTTAGCACCCTCGAAGAGATATACGCCCGAATCTCCTGTGGATAAGGCGGTCGTTGTGCGCGCGGCATGTTATAATCCGTACACCAACCGGATCAGCGATATTGTGACGGAAACTTTCTTTGTGGGTTATCAGGCGAAAGAGGAATATGGGGACATGCCGGTGATCTCTCTGGTGGCGGACCCGGAGGATTTATTTGATGATCAGACCGGTATCTATGGAAACGGAGCAAAATACGAGGAATATCTGGTTAGCGGCGGATTGAAAGACGGTGAGGTCCTGAATCAATACATAGATGAAAACGGGGAAACCCATTACCGCTATATGGCGTCAAATGCCTTCAATAAGGGACGGGAATGGGAGAGAAAAGCTACGATATCCTATTTCGATGAAAAGCATTCTCATCTCTTTACACAGAATATGGGTATTCGCATTTCGGGTAATTCAACCCGCAGTGCACCGCAAAAATCTTTCAATGTTTTTGCAAGAGATATTTATGATGACGCTGAAACGGTTTCCTATCACTTTTTTGATAACGATATTACGTACTCTTCTGTTAAACTGCGGAACGGCGGCGGAAACGGCGAAGGAATCAAATTCCTTGATGCCTTTCTGGAAGAAGCGGCCCGCGGGCGGGATATCAGTATTCAGGATTCAAAGCCTTGTGTGGTTTTCTTAAACGGGGAATACTGGGGAATTTATAATATTCGGGAAAGATATAACGCCGAATATCTGGCTGCACATTATGGCTTAGATCCCGAAGGGATTATGCTGATCAAGGCCGGCAATGCGCTCACAGTGCCTGATGAGACCATGACTGCTTACAAATATATGCTCGATGTGATAACGGAATGTGACCTTCATTATGATGATACATATGCGCTTGCCTGCGATTTGGTTGATATCCAGAGTCTGATCGACTACTGCTGCATTAATCTGTATTTAGACAACCGCGACGTGGCATTCGGTTACAATACCGCTTTGTGGCGTACGACTCAGGAGGGGACTTCCTACAGCGACGGAAAATGGCGTTATATGCTCTACGATCTGGATGAATGCATTCATCCGGACAGTAACACCGGGGAAGCCGGAGAAAATTGGATGAGGGAGCACCCACTGTTAAACGAGCCGGCTGTCGTGAGCCTGTTAGACAATGAAAACTTTCGCCGTCAGTTCTGCATATCCTTTATGGATATTGCGAACACAACGTTTTCATATGAAAGAATACATCCTATGCTGGCACAATGGAGCAGGTTATACGAACAGCAGATCGTGAAAGACCATCAGCGTTTCTATGCCCCGGAATATAATTTGGACAGTTACTGTTATGACATTTCACAGATAGACGCATTCTTTGACGATCGATTTCAATATGCCATGGAGAGCCTGGCGCAGACTTTTCAGCTTGAAGGAGAGCTTACCCGTATCAGCATAAGTTCAAATATTCCCGAAGGCGGTACGGTCACTGTCAACACGGCTGTGCTGGAAGAACAGAGTACATGGGAAGGGTATTACTACAGTGACTTTCCCGTTTCCGTGACTGTACAGCCACATGAGGGTTATCGTTTTATCGGCTGGCAGGGCGATGTCTCCGGCACAGACGATAAGCTGAGCGTTTCTCTTGAAAACGGAGAGGTTTCCCTACAGGCTTTATTTGAAAAGGATAAGTCAGTAGATTGACAGATTGAGTGAAGGACGTGGTTACCAAAATGTACCGGGTAGAAGATAAATACTGCTGCAGTGTCGGTGAGATGTATCAGTTACAGCAGCGGCTGGGCACAGTGCTCCAAACAGATTTTAATGAAAGCAGTGTTGGCGGCTATCAGGTGATCAGCTTGTATTTCGATGATTTTGCCGACAGCTGCCTGAAAGATACCGAGGATGGCATATACAGTCGCTGCAAGTACCGTATTCGAATATACAATGACACGCTTGCTACTATTAAGCTGGAAGTCAAGGAAAAACAAGGCGGCAGAGTTTATAAAAAATCCAAATGCATCACAAAGGAGGAGATGGACAGTTTAATGTGCGGGCAGTGCATACCTGCTTCTTCCTCCCCTGAAGATCCGGCTTTTTTATTCAATCTTGCAATACAAACCAAAATGCTTCGTCCGAAGATAATCGTTGCCTATGAGAGAAAGGCATATGTCTATGAACCCGGCAATGTGCGCATTACTTTCGACCGGAATATCAGGACCAGCCGGCAGGTAGCGGACTTTGGCACGCAGATGATTTCCTATGATCCTTTGAGGGATATCAATGCGGTTCTTGAAATAAAATATGATGAATTTCTGCCCGGATTCCTGTTGCAGTTGTTAGAACTTAACTTCCTGCAGCAGACAGCTTACTCTAAGTACCAACTGTGCCGGGAAAGATACGAATAAACGTAACTGTTCAGAACCCTGTTCTCACAGTTACGAATAAACTATATTTGAGCGCTGCCTGTCACAAAACTGCAGTCCATGATATGGATTTACATGGCAGAGCGGTGCGGAAATGGAGAAGATATGTCAGTAAAAGATGTCATCAAAACCAGTGTCTACAATTCGTTTGGAGGCGGAACCACCATAAATGCAAGTACGGTCGTTCTGATTCTTTTTATCGCCTGTTTATTAGGCGTTTATATTTTTTTCACATATAAGTTTTCATATAAAACTGCATTTTATTCAAAAGATTTGAATATGACAATGGCGGGTATGCCGGTGATTGTAGCCACCATTATGATCGCCATGCAGTCCAATCTGCTGGTGTCTCTCGGTATGGTCGGAGCGCTTTCTATTGTCAGATTCCGGAACGCATTGAAGAATCCCCTAGACTTACTCTATCTGTTTTGGGCAATCAGCGCAGGGATCATCGTAGGTGTAAAACTTTACACGCTTGCCCTTGCGTTATCTTTGATTATGACGATCCTTCTGTTTGTATTAGATATGATACCCAATGCAAAAGCGCCGGCATTGCTGGTGCTGCGCGGGGAAGAAGATAAGATTGATTACACATCTATTTACAACATCATCGATATGCATTGTAAATATTATAAGGAAAAGACCCGCACCATTAAAAACAATGAAACGGAAATCATTGTCGAAGTCCGCATAAAAGAGGAAAATATGCTGTTACAGGATCTGCGGGATACGAGCTTTTTCACACAGATCAATTGTATCTCACACGATGGGGAATTACGGATATAGAGCGGATGATTTATGACGCCTTGTGAAAGAATATTCTTAAGGAAATATAAATTTACTTTTCCGACAAAATGTTATATACTTAGATATCATTAAAATAAAAGGTGGTACAGTACAATGGCATTATTAAAACAGTGGCGTGATATGGCGTATTCCGAGACTGCCAACAAGGGTGATCTGCAGAGATTATGGTCTGCTTATTTTTTAAAAGAGAAGGAGATCTACGCGGAGCTTTTAAAGACTCCGGACAAGGCGGTAAAGGGAACTGTCAAGGAATTGGCGGAGAAGTTTGATGTGGACATCATGACGATGACCGGTTTCCTGGACGGCATCAATGACAGCTTAAAGAAGGCAAATCCAATCGAGGAGATGGAAGAAGATACCAAGGTAAGTCTTGGTTTTGATAAAGAACTGCTTTATAAAAACATGGTGGCAGCAGGTGCGGACTGGCTTTACGGGCTGGAAGAGTGGAACGATATCTTTGATGAGGATAAGAGAAAAGCTCTGTACAAAGAGCAGAAAGAGTCTACCACGATCCACAAGGCGCCGAAGGTATATCCCAACGATCCGTGTCCTTGCGGAAGCGGTAAGAAATATAAAAAGTGCTGTGGTAAAAACGCATAGTATCGGGCGGAAGAATCGGGACAAAGCGATGCCGGCGATACGGACATGCGGCATAGCGGCGAAGTCTTTGCATAGATTTGACAGCCGGACATGCTGTATGGCGGAGCAGGAGTAAAATGGGAGAGACAGGATTCGAGTCACGCACGCAGCGGGCAGTGGAGACTTTTAAAGAAGGATATAATTGTGCACAGGCTGTCTTTGCGACTTATGCGGATTGTTTCGGCATGGATCGTGAAACGGCGCTTAAGATGTCCAGCGCTATGGGCGCAGGGGTAGGCAGGATGCGTGAGGTATGCGGCGCGGTATCGTCCATGGCGATGTTAGCGGGTCTGAAAGAAGGTAATGACGATCCGCAGGACGAGGAGGCGAAAGCGCATATCTATACGCTGGTCAGACAGATGAGTGCCCGCTTCAAAGAAGAGTACGGCACGATCATCTGCAGGGAACTGCTGGGAATAGAAGGTGCAGAGGAGAGCGCGAAGCCTTCGATCCGCACGCCGGAGTTTTATGAGACAAGGCCGTGTGCGAAGATCATTGCATGTGCGGCAAAGATTATCGAAGATGAATTGTTATGTAAACCATAGACAAAAAGTTCTTTACATTTTAGTTGGCTTGGCATAGAATAACGATATACAGATTAACACGTTGACGAGAAGAGTAGGATGCGGAACGTAACAGAGAGAAGCGTATTATGCTGGAAGCGCTTTTGCCGGAAACATCTGAAAACTAACTCCGAGTGGCCCCAATCCGGTCCGTTGACTTACGTTACAGTCGAATGAGAGGTTCCGATAAGTCGTCATGAGCGCACGGGACAAGCGAGGTGGAACCGCGTAAGATAATACGTCCTCTGCATTGCCGTAGTGGTAGTGCAGGGGATTTTCTGTTTTAAAGAAAAGAGCGGGCAAATATTAAGTAGGAGGAACACTATGACAACAACAGATTTGAAAGAGAAAACAACACAATTAAAAGAAAAAACGACAGACTTCATGAGTGGAGAACTTACCCTCACGAAATTAGATTTCTTCCTGATCGGTGCGATCTGTCTGCTTGCCGGAATCTGCATCGGACTGCTGACGGCACCTTTGACACACGGTGTCACCATCGGAAGCAATAACGGAAATAACAATGGAAATAATAATGGAAATGATAACGGTAACAACGCCGAGAACTGCACCACTGTTGAGGCGGACGACAGTCAGGAAGAGGAGTAAAACAAAATAGAGCGATGACAGACGGAATAGCCTGCAAACTAAAAGGCAAGAGATATAAGAAAGATGATATAAAGAAATCAGGCTGAGAAGAAAGCATAAAAAAGAAGGAGACGAAATTATGAAAATCACACTAAAAGACGGTTCCAGTAAAGAATACGCACAGGCGATGAGCATCTATGACATTGCCATGGATATTTCCGAAGGGCTTGCACGTGCTGCATGTGCAGGCGAGGTGGATGGCAGCGTGGAGGATCTGCGGACTGTCATCGACAAGGATTGTAACCTGAATATTTTAACGGCGAATGATCCGGAAGGACTCAGGGTTATCAGACATACCGCATCCCATGTGCTGGCGGAGGCGGTGAAGAGACTTTTCCCGAATGCAAAAGTGACCATCGGACCGGCGATTGAGGAAGGATTCTATTATGATTTCGACGCGGAGCCTTTTTCCAGAGATGATCTGGATAAGCTGGAAGCGGAGATGAAGAAGATCATCAAGGAAGGACACAAGATCGAGCGGTTTACGCTGCCGCGTGCCGAGGCGATTAAGTTCATGGAGGAGAAAGGCGAGCCGTACAAGGTGGAGTTGATCTGTGATCTGCCGGAGGATGCCGAGATCTCTTTCTATGATCAGGGCGGTTTTGTGGATCTGTGTGCGGGACCGCACCTTATGAGCACGAAAAACATTAAGGCTTATAAATTGATTTCTTCCTCCATGGCATACTGGCGGGGCGATTCCGATAAAGCGCAGCTGCAGCGCATCTATGGAACTGCTTTCCCGAAGAAAGAAGAGCTGGAAGCGTATCTGGAGCATTTGGAGGATATCAAACGCCGCGATCATAATAAATTAGGACGTGAGATGGAGCTTTTTACCACGGTAGACGTGATCGGACAGGGACTGCCGCTTCTCTTGCCGAAGGGCACGAAGATGGTTATGAAACTGCAGCGCTGGATCGAGGATCTGGAGGACAAAGAGTGGGGCTATGTGAGAACAAAGACACCGCTCATGGCGAAGAGTGATTTATACAAAATGTCCGGACACTGGGATCACTATAAGGACGGCATGTTTGTGCTGGGAGATGAGGAGAAGGATAAAGAGGTATTCGCGCTTCGCCCCATGACATGCCCGTTCCAGTATTATTGTTACAAAAATACGCAGCATTCCTATCGCGATCTGCCGATCCGCTACGGTGAGACTTCGACGTTGTTCAGAAATGAAGATTCCGGCGAGATGCACGGATTGACCCGTGTGCGTCAGTTTACGATTTCCGAGGGACATTTGATCGTAAGACCGGATCAGATGGTGGAAGAGTTCAAGGGATGTATTGCTCTGGCAAAATATGTTATGTCAACCTTGGGGCTGCTGGGAGATATCACTTGGCACCTGTCTAAATGGGACCCGGAGAATCCGGAGAAATACATCGGCGAGCCGGAAGTATGGAATGAGACTGAGGCACATATCCGCAATATTCTGACGGAGCTGGATCTTCCTTTTGTGGAAGATGTGGGAGAGGCCGCATTCTACGGACCGAAGGTGGATATCAATGCGAAGAACGTATACGGCAAAGAGGATACGATGATTACCATCCAGTGGGATGCGCTGCTGGCAGAGCAGTTTGACATGTACTTTATTGACCAGAACGGTGACAGAGTACGTCCGTGCATCATTCACAGAACTTCCCTCGGATGTTATGAGAGAACACTGGCGTGGCTGATCGAGAAATATGCGGGCAAATTCCCGACTTGGCTGTGTCCGGAACAGGTTCGCGTGCTTCCGATTTCCGAGAAGTACGAGGAGTATGCGGAAGAAGTCAGAAAAGAGCTGGCGAGAAACGACATCGATGTGACGGTGGATAATCGTTCTGAGAAGATCGGATTTAAGATCCGTGAGGCGAGACTCGCGAAGGTGCCCTATATGCTTGTTGTAGGTGCACAGGAAGCGGAGGATAAGACCGTGTCTGTCAGAAGCCGTTACGCTGGCGATGAGGGCGTGAAGCCGTTGCAGGAGTTTATCGATCAGATCTGCAAGGAAATCAGGACGAAGGAGATTCGTCAGGAAGTAGTGCAGGAAGAGAAGAAATAAAACGGGTAGACTCTACTGGCGGATGCCGTAGTGATAGAGTAAAGTTATATCATGTGGTGTAGATACAACTTATAAGATAGGTGCGGTGCGGAGTACAGAGTAAAATGGATCGGACACGAAAAATATCGGGAAAAGATATCTTCGGATATCTTTTTCTGGGAATCAGCGTAGTAATGTTATTGAGAAGCTTGATGTTATGCTTTAGCAATGATATCTGGTATGATGAATTATTCACCGTGGGGATGATAGAGCATTCCTACGGTGATTTAATTGCTTTTACGGCGAGGGATGTTCATCCTCCGCTGTATTATTGTATTGTCAAGATTGTACTAGAGTTATGTAAACTAATATCTGCGCAGGCGAATGCCGTGGTGATTGCCAAGGTTGTGTCGGTGCTTCCGTATTTTATCCTGTTTGCATACAGTGTGACATTTATTCGCAAGAGATTCGGTATTTTTACGGGAGGTCTTTTTATGTTCTGCGCCATTGCCATGCCGCAGCTTAGCGCATATACGGTGGAAGTGCGGATGTACAGCTTTGCCCTGCTCTTTGTAACGGCGGCGTTTCTGCATGCTTACGGGACGATTACGGCGGGAAGTGCGACAGTCGGTGCACGTGTGCACATGCAGCAGATTCATGCCGCTGCACTGGTCGGTTACGGACTTGCCGCCGCTTATACACAGTATTTTGCCTGCGTTGCGGTGATCATGGTCTATCTGTATGTGCTGATCGTATTTTTATTGGAAGAACGGAACAGGATAAAAGAATGGCTGCTCTGGGCGGCAATTTCTGTTGCAGGCTATATTCCGTGGCTCTATGCGCTGTTTAGACAAATTACGACGGTCAGAGAGAACTATTGGATACTGCCGCTTACATGGCGTTCCCTGGGCGGCTGTGTGAAGTTTGTGATGAAGCCGGCGTTTACCAATGGGATTTTGAGCGTTATTCTGGCAGTGATCATGTTTGTGATCTGTGCTCTTGTATTTGTATATGGAGCGTCAAAAGTCTGTCATTATGGTATAGAAAAATACAAAAACGCGCAAAATAAAAGTATAATCGACAGTGCAGGAATGATTCAGACTGGAATACAGATGAATGGACATAGTAAAGAACACAGTGAGGCAGAGATCGAAGCACAGAATAGAAACCAAAATGAGGACTTACATCAAAGCTATGTTGAGCGCTTTGGATTCGCGCTTGCGGGTGTCGGGGTGCTGATCGGCTTAGTGATTTTTGGTTTCGTAGCTTCTGCGCTGTTACGACCGATCTTTGTCTACCGCTATATGATTCCGGCGTTGGGATGTTTCTGGCTGGGGTTTGCAGTGATGTTTAACGAGATGTGGGAGAAAAATGTATTATGTAAACCTGTGGGTGAGCGCGTGAAATTGATTTTTACCGCAATCACAATCTGTCTTCTTGTCATTGGGCTCCGCGATTACCGGGCTTTTATGGGAGAAGAGGAGTATAAGATCCTGCTTATGCAGCAGACCGGGGAGGCATTATCTGCCATTGCACCCGACGATATCGTTATTTATAATTTTGATCAGGTGCAGGCGGTGACTTCCTATTATTTAGATGCTGCCATGGAAAGCTATCTATGGTGCGGCACACCGGAAACCTTGATTCAGGAAATTATCAGACCCTATGATACGGTGGAAGATGTGCAGGCGATTAAAACGTGGTGTGAGGATGGCAGACGGATTTGGTTTATCGGTAGTTTTAACAGCCGAGAGGATATCGTGGCCGAGTGGAAAGCGGATGGTCTTAAGGTGGAAGAGACAGGCAGTTACTTTTTAGAACGATATTGGTTTAATCTGTATAAGATATTCTGATCGAGGCAATAATAACCTTGTGTAGATAAAGGCAGACATGCACTGTGGTGTGTCAATATGCGGTGAACAGGAGGTTATTATGGCTGAATTAAAATGTGGAGTTGAGAATTGTTCCTACAATAAGGAGAAATGCTGCTGTAAGGGCGATATCATGGTAGGCGGCAAACATGCGGACTGCTGTACGGATACATGCTGTGAAAGTTTTGCGCAGAAAAGAGAGGGTTCCTATACCAGTTCGCTGGAGCATCCCTGCAGAACGATCAGTATTGATTGTGAAGCGACCAAATGTATGTATAATAGTAATTATAAATGCCATGCGGAGCACGTAGATATTAAGGGTGGCGGTGCATGCACATGTGCCGGAACGGAATGTGCCACTTTCAAGGAAGCATAGGCGAGGATGCGCTGGCTGCCCCACACTGAAAGTATGTGTATTGATGTAATAACCGGAGTGAGTGTGAGTTGTAACATCATGGGTAGACAGCGTACTACATAGAAGGCCTTTTGAAAGCAGCGGATGCATAAGCATGTAATATGATGATAGAGACATGGATAGAGAGGTACATAATTTGAACATTAAGTTTTTTTCGATCATTTGTACTGGAGATAAAAAAAAGGAACAGATGGGCACGTTGCGAAAGTGCATATATGGAAGAAATGGATTTTCTTTCGGCAGCAGGGGAAATGCACTGGTGCTGTTTTTGACAATAGGAACATTGCTGCTAATGACAGGGTGCGGTAAGAAAGAAGCCGTGGAGACGCAGGCACAGACGGCGGACATGACAGAGCAGGTCACGCTTCTGACACCGGAACAGATGAGCGCGTCCATGGCGCAGATGGAGATCGACGAGGAAACACGTCAGGAACTCACGGCAGAGCTTTTGGAAGAGAATAATATGGATACCTCCGTGATAGAGCCGAAGCGCACTACGAAGGGATGTACTTTCGATTTGCCGGAAGGCTTTGAAGAGTCTGAGGAGATGGCAGAAGTGTATGTGACGGGGCGATATCCGATAGACGCTTCCTCGATCTATTATACCGCCATGGATCAGGACACGTCCCTGCAGCTTATGACGCAGGAGACTTTTACCGAGCAGACACAGGAAAGTCTACGTCAGACCTACGAGGAAGATATCGAGGTAAGCGTAGACAGTTTCGAGAGCATGCAAATCGATGGCTATCCGGCATTCCGGATTCTGTGCCATTATCAAGTGGAAGGCATTCAGATCACACAGCTTGCGTATGTCATCAATGCGGATAAAAGTTATATGGTCATTTACTCCCAGACAAGTGACTATGACAGGATGGAAGCGTATGAAGCCAGTGCGGCTACGATTCATGTGAAATAATTTGTTGATGAATCCGTTTGCTGATATCGGTAATCGGAATGATAATGGTTATTTCAAAATAGGTATCAAGAGGTTTGTACTGCATGAGTCCATGTCTTTTTTCAACGATTCTGTTTATGTTACTTAATCCGTACCCATGCTCATGGTTATCAGGCTTGTGGGAAGCATATGTCTGAGGAGTATATGTGTTTTTCTCATAAATGATAAAGGAATCGGTGTCATTGATGTATATATGAAGGTCAATGACCCTTTCTTTGTCTTTTACGACAGATACGGCTTGATATGCGTTGTCCAGCAAATTTCCTATTACAACGCACAATTCATAATCAGTCAAAGGAATTTTGTCAGGAATAATAGAAATATCTTCATGGAATAGGATATGGTTATTTTCTGAAAGCATTTTAAAGTTACTGACAAAAGCGTCAATAACAAGATTACCTGTGTTTACTCCGGCATAACAGGATTCCATCTTCAGAATCGCCTCTTGCATGTAATCTTGTAATTTGAAGTATTCTTTATTTTCAATATAACTGCTGATCATAAAATAATGATTTTTCATGTCGTGAATGATGCTTCGCATACTTTTATAATACGATCCCAGTTGCACATATTTCTCTCTTTGATATCTTACTTGTTGTTCCATTTGCAGATACTTACTTTTGAATTCATTCATACTTATGATTTTATCAATTAATAGGTAGTTGGTAATGTTAAGGAAAGAAAGCGACATAAAGAGAAGAAAGGAAAAAGATGTGAAGTCTGTTCCCATAATGTTTTTTATTGGCATGGCAATTATGATGATTAACGAAAAAAAAGGAACCATAAAAAGCAGAACATCATATTCTATTGTTTCGTGTTTTCGAATCCGCCTTTTCCAAAAAATGACTGACAGAATGACAAAAATGTAGAGCGTTATTTTTGCACCTAAATTCATTAGAGCAGATAAATGGGTCATATCCATATCAAATATCTCCGGTTTTGTGCAGTGCAATGCAAATGTAAAAACATATTCTCCCAGCAAGGCAAATATTTGAAAAAAAACCGATGCCAGAATACGTATTTTAAAAGGAGTAGCGTATATAAAGGTCAACAAAAATGTGGAGCCAAAGCTTATGACGATTGTTATGAGCAGAGAAATGGCCGGCGAAAAATGTACCATGATTTTTTCAGTCAGAAAAAGAATAAATTCTGCGGTCATAAAACAGGCTATAAATGGGAGAAAAGAAAGCTTTCTTTTCGATTTGTCCAGTATGCCGTCCATGAATGTAATGATGATAAAGAGATCAAAAATGTATGCAATAAGTATGATAAAAAAATATAGCATTGTAAATGGCTCCCAAAGTAATCAGTATGGATCGTATATATAGTATTAGAAGAAATTAAATAAGGGTCACAGGTTGAGTAACTGGATTGTTGTATTTAGAAAAAGAGCTTTTAATTCTTTTTCATTTCTACGGCTGATAGGAACAGAACAACCGTTATCAAGTATGATTCGTCCTAGGTTAAAATAATGAATGTGCTGCAGGTTCAAAAGGATGCTTCTGTAGCAACGGTAAAAATTATATTCCGTTAGTTGTTCCTGCCAGTGGAGAATAGTTCCTTTGGTAGTGAGTTGGTGATCATAAAAATGAAAGGATAATAGGTTATTTCTACTGTTGATGGCCTCGATAAACAGAACATCTCTTACGTTAATCGTTATATCCCCCTTTTCTGTACTGATCAAGGAATATATAACATGACTGGATTCGATTTCTCTGACCACTTTATTCATTAGGTCGAAGATATCTGTTAGATGAAAGGGTTTTGTTATGTAATAGAAAGGACGTACCAGAAAACTTTGCTGCATATACTGAGGATAGTTGCTGATAAACACAATGATAACATGTTTATCTATAGTGGCACGTATAACTTCCGCAATTTGTATGCCGTTCATTTCCGGCATTTCGATATCCAGTAAAACAATTTGATAATCTCCGGATTTTTTATATTGTTGAAACAATGCTTTTCCACTTGAAAATAAATCAAAAGATAAATCTATGTCGTTTGAAATATAGTAACTTGTCAGCATAGATTGTAATTTCATGCGATCCATTTCATTGTCGTCACAGATGGCTATTTTCAGATTCATAGGAGTCCTCTTTTCTGTTAATGATAATACCGATGTATTGATTGATTGCAATTATTATAAGGTCAATTAATATAATGCTGCAGTATTTTTCATGAAAACATTCTTTTAAAATAATAAAAATAATAAATAGCATGGTACAATAAATGCCAGAAAACAATTTCAATTTTGCTTTTTGTGATGGCATATACCGTTTGTTTGGGGTATCCACGGGTGTATGCGCAATAATACTAATTATGCATAGAATGAAAATAGTTGTTTTTGGTACATGAAATTGCAATACCGACTCTATATAGATGGAAAATAATATAGAGGAAAAGAATAAAAAATATGAAATTATGCTACATAATGTTTGGGTGGAAGCATGCGCGCCACCGCAAATCATTTTTAAGGGAGTCATTGTTACAATATATAAAAGTGCCATAAATGGTTCATGTAATAGACAGCCTAACAATAAAAGCGATATATTAAAGAAAATTAAATCAAGAGTAAAATCAATGCAATAAATATATATGTCTTTTATAGTTGGGTCGATGATACTATTTTTTTCTAAGTAATGTATTATTTTTTTGCTTATGTGTTGGGTAGTCTTCATAATATTTAGTCATGCTATTCCTTTGTTTTGACATTTATTTTACAGTATTTTGACAAGTTTCGCAAAAATAATTGATGAATGGTTAAAAAACGGTGATAAACTAATCAAACGTGTCGTTTCATCTGTACATTATGACAAGTCACACGTTGATTTATATTTTTAATTTATTATTATGATACAATTCTTAAGGAAAGTATCAGATTCAGAGCAGCAACAAAAAAGAACAGCTTATACAAAAGATAAACTGCTCTGAATGTGATTCTTTTCAATTGTACCAATTCGCGGAACATTAGCC
>JAAUZY010000080.1 GCA_014804355.1 Lachnospiraceae bacterium | reverse complement strand
TGCCACATTAAAGCAATGTGGACTGCAATACGAAGATTATAATGCGAATACTAAACACGCACCATATTCTTTGTATATGGCTTCAAATTCTGATTTTGCTGGACGTTAAATTGAGCAGTAAGTAAGGATTTTTTGGAGAAGAAGGCATAATTATGTACAAAATTTCTAAGATGAAGATATGATTAAAACGTATCATCTGGTGGTTGCATGGGATAATAATACACCAATAGGTGTTATGAATTTATCCGCTCAAACCGGCTATAGAAAATTTTGCTTCCACGAATACAGGCCTGATTAGTAAAGTCGGTGCTTATATCAAGCCTGAATATCGTGGATTGGGAATCGGGAAGTTTTTATCTGTTAATTTTTTGCATTTTCTTTATAATTGACTGCCAATACATTCTATCCTTTAACACACGGATAACTGTAACGATATTATTCTCAATAACAAAGAAAATCAAATATGTACTATATGGCTTAAAATAAATTTCTAAGCCCTCTATGACATAGCCTGTACTTTCATAGCCTGTCGGAAATACACTTAACTCATTTATTGCTTTTTTGATTTTCCTAGAAAAATTTTCTGCATATTCCCGATACTGAAAAGTGGTAAGAATATATTTTTTGGTTACTTTAATATCATCAAGAGCATCTTTTGACAAAAGCACCCTGTATTTACTTGGTTTGTCCATAAGCATTAAATTTTATCGATTTCCTCCCATGCTTCTTCAATCGTATATACTCCTTCATTTTTCATGCTTTGAACACCTTTTTCAAGTTCTATATATAAAGCATGAATAGCGTCATGTTCAGAATAACTGGTATTTATGATGTTGTTATTGATGATTTTTTGTGCTTCCGGTGCCATAGTATCACTTCCTTTTATTTGATGATTTTATTATACATGAAATAGCATATATAAAACAATGGTTTTTATTCTTTTTTATTACTGCAATTGATAAAATTATTGCAAAACAATCATACAAACTGTATGATCATTTTGTGGATATGAGTCTTACGTTTTGGGAGGTAGATACTAAATGTACGACGCATTATATGCAAGACAGTCAATTGAAAAAAAGGACAGTATATCTGTAGAAAGCCAGCTTGAATATTGCAGATACGAAACCCACGGGGAAGCCTGTATTGCTTTCCGGCAAGCCTGTAAAGCAAAAGCGGCATTATACAAAGGTATTGGATTTCAATCTAATACCTTCTAATAGTTTATGGTTTGCATAATTTTCCTTAAAGTGATGGAGGACGCTATGAATATCTTTTTACTGAGACATGGTGAAACAGACTGGAATCAGGTGGGACGGTTACAGGGGCATACGGATATTCCGTTGAATCAAAACGGAAGATTACAGATAAGTCATGCCGCACAAATTCTTGCGGATTTATATCCGGATATCGATTTGGTAATCACAAGTCCTTTAACAAGGGCGCGTGAAAGCGCGGAAATTGTTTCTGACAGACTGGCATATGAGAAAACGGATATCATTGTGGAACCGTTGCTTGTAGAACGCGGCTTTGGTGAAGGTGAAGGGTTAACGATTGCGGAGAGAAGAGAAAAGTATCCGGATGATATTTATCCCGGAATGGAATCGCTTAATGATCTGTTGGAAAGGGCGCGTTCGGCGTTTGAACGGATCATAGTATCGTTTGCTGATAAGGAGAATATTCTCGTGGCAGCCCACGGTGCTATACTGTATGCAATGGTGACGGCAATAACGGACGGACAGATCGTATATGGCGGGGAAAAAGTTAAATTTGAACCGGGGAGTCTTCATTTAATAAGGTATATAAACGGAACGATTGAAGTGGTGGAATACAGTGAAGAAAAATCAGCATTTTATTAAGTGAGGTGTTGGATTTTGGATAATAAAGTTAACGAGTATGCTTTACATATCCGGGAGTTTCTTATAAATCAAGTAGATTTTTTGGATGGAGAAGTTCAGAAATTTGTTCCTACTAATAATATAGAACATACTGGCGTTGTTGCTATGGATGTTAGGTGGAAAAGCGGTGTACATTTTATTTTTTACCAGACCTTATGGCGTGGATACTATTATGCCACGCGTAATAACGAGCAGATTTCCAATACCTTTCATGTTAGAAAATGTAATGATGATTTGGCAATCTCTATCCAAAGGTTAATAAATGATATCAATAATGGTCGGTATGATAATAAGAATACACCTCGTGAACTCCATTTAAAATATGTTCAGGAAAAGGGCTTGACCGGATATATGAATAATACGAAGTGGAATAAAATTTTTGATATCGTTCGCACTATTGAAGAAGAGACCGGCAAGGAAATTTCTATCATGTATAAGTATATTTCTGATATTGAAGATCCGGTCTATTTCTGGTCTATCAGAGGGGATGAATATTTACATATAAGCATGTATAAATACATCGAGTGGTTGAAGATTCAGCCGATTGTTTGCGATAGTGAGTATCAAGGACGTCTCATCGAGCCTAAGTATACATATTACGACTGTACTTCTTTGCTCATGGAGAAAATGAATGCTGCTAATTTGCATTACGAATATTTGCAAGATGAAGAAGTCTATATAATTTACGGGTATCGATGAAGAAATAGTTTTTACAAGACCGTTATCTTGAAGAGCATTTTGATATAGATACTATTATTAGAATTAGAAAAATCTGTAGATGTAATGACGGAAAATCAATCGCTAACAAACTTTTAAAATATTTAAACGAGGGAAATCCTTGCAGGGTAATCAGAAAAATAAATGAGTAAGCAAAAACGGAAGTTAGTGGTGCAGAATCTATGAAAAAACCATAAAAACGAAGCCGCTTATTTTATTAATTGTGCCAGAAAAATATACACGGATTTGCATTGTTAGATCAGAATTTGAATTGGAGAAAAATGCATGAATGATATTGTTTGGAGAGTTAAAGAAGGCAGATTAAAAAGTAATTTACAGTTCTCAGTATGTGCAAAGATATAGATATTATGTTGAGATTGGGAGGTGATATATGATGTACTCTCAAAGTTGTAGAGAACGATAATAATAATAACAACAGGAGAAATTTCCTATGCAAGAGAGCCGGTTATTCAAAATAGTATATCATTTATTAAACAAAGGTCATGCGACTGCACCAGAACTGGCGAAGAAGTTGGAGGTTTCTGTTCGCACTATTTATCGTGACATTGAAGCCTTGAGTGAGGCTGGAATTCCTGTTTATGCAGAAACAGGACGTGGCGGGGGAATCCACTTGATGTCCGATTTTGTTCTGGGGAAGGCTATGTTATCAGAAAAGGAAAAAAGGGAACTACTGGCAGCCTTACAAAGCCTTACTGTCACTGGCGATACTTATTCGGATGGCTTATTGGAAAAATTGTCAGCACTATTTTCTGCACCTTCAGAGAGCTGGTTTGGAGTGGACTTTTCAAGATGGGGAAATGAAACCAGAGATAAGCAGTATTTTGAATTGCTTAAAACAGCTGTTCTTAAAAAATGCTGTGTAAAACTTCATTATGCGAGCATAA
The DNA here is from genome assembly GCA_014804355.1 of Lachnospiraceae bacterium. Classification (GTDB taxonomy): domain Bacteria; phylum Bacillota; class Clostridia; order Lachnospirales; family Lachnospiraceae; genus UBA3282. The sequence continues at coordinate 4,455 of JAAUZY010000080.1, read as the reverse complement.
ATGCTCCTTTCAGTGAAAGAATTGTACAACCTATGAAATTGTTATATAAATCAAGGGCATGGTATTTACATGCGTATTGTCTGGGACGACAGGCATATCGATTTTTCCGATTAAGCCGGATTTTAGATTGTGAGTTGCTAGATGAAGGAATAGAACCTCCGCCTTTGCCGGAATTTCAGGATGCATCCACACAAGAATATCAGAAGTTTGTATTCCTTTTTTCAAAGGAAGTAACTTATAGAGTGTATGACGAGTTTAGCCCTGAACATGTACAAAGACTGGAAAATAATGATTTGCTCGTCACAGCATGGATGCCTGACGATGAATGGGTGATTGGTTTTTTGCTTTCCTTGGGGGATTTTGTGGATATTATAGAACCTCTTTCCTTGAAAGAAGTGATAGCAGAACGGGCAAAAAAATATATGAGAAAAATAAATCCTGACATAGGGTGTCAGGATTTTTCTGATATAATATCCGCAAAGAACTGCATCTTAAGGATGTATATGGTGAGCAAGGTCATAGGGAAACTTTTGTATCTTTAGACGAGAGGAAATAATATGTTAGCGTATGGAGGTTTATTGTGAATAATCTTGAGAAAATCAGTCATGAAACAATGGTATTTATGAGAGGAAAATATCGTCTTGATGAAATCGGTGACGGAAAAGATGAATTGAAATTCAAACAAGGTCAGAAAACTATTCTCACCATATACTCACATGAGGACAGATTTACATTTTTAATAATCTTTGGACGAAAAGAACGTGAGATATTTGAAGAACAAGCAGAAAGCTTTTCAGACTATATGTGCGATTACTATAACACTGCAAAAACTTATCATGACGGAAAATGGATGTTCATCGATGTGACAACTACGGAACAGCTTAAAGAGGTAAAAAAGCTGATACAGATAAAGAAAAAGCCTAACCGTAAACCGTTTCCAAAAGAGAACGCCATTTATTCAAAATGCGGTCAGCGCTGTGATTTGTGCGTGCATTATGTCGGTACGACGGACGAGCAGAGGGCTGTAATGATACCAAATCTCATTAAAATGTGGGATAATACTGATTGGAGTATGCGGTGTACGGGGTGTTATAGCAAGGACTGCTCTTGTATGGACTGCAACGCTAAAGAGTGCTATCCACAAAAAGGTATTTCAGAATGTAAGGAATGTAACGAGTTCCCTTGTATCAAAGCTACATCGGCAGACTATCGGTCAATGATACATACTGAAGTTCACTATGCAGACGAAATTACATGGGGAATACTTCCCTATGTTCCATGGCAATATGAAAAATAATATTTATAGCAAATTCAAATTTACGGAGGTTTTTATGTACGAAAGAATGCTTAATAAACAAGTAACGCCTACCATAGAAGAAATGATAAAATTCTGCGGTGAGAACGCAGAAAGATTTTCTTTACTTAATGAATGGCTGATATCTACTTTTAGTACAGAGAAAAAGATTGTTTTCCCTTATGGTAATAAATACGGTTGGGGAGTTGCCCATAAGAAGAAAAGCAAGCTTATATGTAATATTTTTTCTTAGTATAATGCTTTTACTGTTATGATGAGGTTATCGGATAAGCAATATAATACCATTTATGATAAGCTTCAAGTATATACCCAAGAATATATAGACAATAAGTATCCTTGTAGTGATGGTGGGTGGATTCATTATCGTGTTACATGCAAAGAACATTTTGACGACATAAAAACATTGTTATCTGTTAAATGTTCGTAATAATCATATTATTTAATTCCGGGTCATTGACAAGTTGACTAAATCACGAAATTTGAATTTAGGCGATTATCTATAGTAGGGGCAAATTATGATAGCAAACGCTTGCCCACATTATGGGGAAGAGATTCTATATATAGGCGAGGGCTATTAAGCCCCTCACTTATATATTTAGAATCAGAATGGAGGATGCACTTATCAGAGCACCTGTTTGGAACCATAAAAAGGGCTGTGTGGTTTAGTTAACACAGTATAATGACTCTTCTGGGTGTTGTCTGCGGAGGAATGCTTCTTGTTGTCGTCGTGTAATAGACAAGTAATGTCTGATTACCGGGACTGCATGAAGTATTCTGTCCGTTGATTGTTTCGATGTTGGTATTTCTGGCGATATTAAGCTGCAGGGAATTGTCCGCGGCAACCAGATTGCGGTTAAACTCATTTATCATTACCTGTTCGTCCCTGCCAAGCACAGTGATAATCTGCGCCCTGTACTGAGGCGGAAAGATTAACGGTACAGGAAGCGAAGCGTCATAAAATGCAGCCACACGAAGTCCTGCCCGAAGCTGTCTGCTGTCAATAATCCGCGTTTCCGACGTTATCATGAAGTTCACAATACCATTCTCTGTACGAAGTGACATCATTTGACTGCAACAGTCATTTCCTCTTGCCATATTGATGATAGTACCGATTATCGGTTCAAAATTACGATATGCCATAAAAACTTATCCTTCTACAAAAACTTACTTTTATTTTAACATATGTTCCCACGAGAAAGGAGTGATTGATTCTTCTGGGAAAATACTTATAATGAATTTATGAGGAGAAAGATAACAACCATAAAAACGAAGCCGCTTATTTTATTAATTGTGCCAGAAAAATATACACGGATTTGCATTGTTAAAATATAGGAGAAGATTATGCGAGAAAGCAAAACAATGTCGTTGTTAATAATTATAATAAATGTAATTGGAGTCATTTGTCTAATTTATTATGCCGTTCCGTGCCTTGTTCATGACACTACGATAGTATATCCTAATGCAATGTTACCGGCTGAAGCATGGGATCGTGCAGGTATGATATTGACATTTGGATTTATACCGCTTTTAGTTGCGAATGTTTTAAACTTTCTATTCGTGAGAATAAAGCAAAAACTTATAAGATTTCTTCTATTTATTCCCAGCGCGGTATGTTTTGTCTTAGTGGTAAGCTACTGGACAACAGCTTTGGCATGGAGAGGATAAGGGAGAATGCAAAGATATCCTATTTTTCGGTATATCCGGAAAGCTGGGCAAATCATCTGGGAGAGTTGGTGGCTAAGGAAAACTCTATTGGTGAACCATTATAAATGATAATGTTCAATTCCGGTTTGTCATAAATGTGCTTCTAACCATTTTGCTACTCCGTCAGCATTATTACTTTCAATGATTCCCGTAGCAATTTCCTTTAATTCGTCAATTGCGTTTTGGGTTGCATATGCTTCATCTGCCATTTGAAACATGGAAATATCATTTGCCGAATCGCCAAATACAATTACCTTTTGGCAGCCGCATAACTGCTTTACTTTTTGAATTGCTGATGCCTTTGTTGCATTCCCCGGACATAGTTCTAACCAATATTCCGGTCTGTATTTATCCTGTTGAAAAACACAATTAATTCCCTCTATATGTTTTACACGTTCATAAAGGGGCTGTAATTCATTTTTGGGTGCAATAAATGTAAAGTAACAGGTTTTCCCTTCGTACAATTTATCTTCTGTATCAACTATATGAATACGTCTGTCAGTAGAATGGTTGTGCAAATAATCCTGAAAGCCTTCATTCATTCTTCCTGCCAGGCACAATCTTACTTCATTCGAGCCAAAATAAGCAGTTGCGAATCCCGGGATGGTGGTGTCAGCTAAAGCCTGTCTTATGTGTTGCAATTCTTCTCCAAACATCGAAATTTCGATTTCTTCCCTGGACTGAGGATTGGCAAGAATTGTTCCATTGCGGATAATGACAGGCAGATTAAAGGAAATATTTCCTGTAATTCTAGAAGCAGAACTAAGCGATCTTGCGGTTGCATATGTAAGCAATATACCCTGGGAGAGCAGACGATTCAATATGGCAACACTTTCATTTGAAATTATTTTATCATCCCGCATTAAAGTTCCATCTAAATCAGTAACATACAATGTTTTCATAATAGAATTATTTCACCCTTTCCGCAATCATAATATCCATACAATGCTGATGTGGGATTCCACCGCTATTGCAGTTAAAAATGATTTCTTCTGTCTTATGTTTGTGCATTCTCCCATTTTGACACTGCCTGAAAAGAAACATTCAACTTATCCGCCAAGGTTTGTTACGTACAGCCTAAAGCCTTTCTTTTACTCATAATCATTGATCCAATATTCATATAAACATCTCCTTGTTTTAAAAGATAAACATATTTCAATCCTTGTTTCTATTGATTCCATTTTAATATAGATAATTGAAATAATCCATAACCGTGTCGGTTAGTTCGTCTTATAAATTCAACCAATAGTAGAAGTTAAAATATATGAAATTAAGAAAGCATTTCAATCAGTTCTTCCTGCCCTATTTATATTGTGTTATAATTCTTAAGGAAAGTATCAGATTCAGAGCAGCAACAAAAAAGAACAGCTTATACAAAAGATAAACTGCTCTGAATGTGATTCTTTTCAATTGTACCAATTCGCGGAACATTAGCC
>JAAUZY010000079.1 GCA_014804355.1 Lachnospiraceae bacterium | reverse complement strand
GGCTAATGTTCCGCGAATTGGTACAATTGAAAAGAATCACATTCAGAGCAGTTTATCTTTTGTATAAGCTGTTCTTTTTTGTTGCTGCTCTGAATCTGATACTTTCCTTAAGAATTATATCATATTTTTCTAAACTGTGTTATGATTATAATAATGAAAGAAAACAGCAACTGATGTATGCCATAATATCACAGGAAACATAAGATGAAAAAAACGCAAAGAAACTCCCGAAAACTTATTTACTTTACATCTGCCGTGGCGGCGCTTCTTCTCGCCGTGCTTTGTTTTGTGCTCTATCGGCATCACCGGACACCCGGTTTGATCACAGAATACATCCGTGTGTCCGATCTTGTCACCGAAACTGACTCCGGCAATATTTCCGATATTTCGGCGGCGGTCGATATAGCCAGCACAAATGACACATTTGTCACATCTGCCGCGAGTGTCAAAACCAATCCTTACTCCGACTTAAGTGTCCCTACCTATATTACAAAGGTGAACGACACCTATTTTCTGGTGGACTGCTATCATAATCAGGTAATCTATAACGACAATCTTACTTCGCCGCTCTCACAATGGAAAGTTATGACGAATCAGATCGACAAAGGCCACACCCTTGCCAGTGACGGCTCCGTGTATCTGATTGATGATACAGAGCGGCACCGCATCCTTGTTTTTGAGAAAAGAGGCAGTGCCTATGCGCACACGCAGACTTTTGATGAGATCGGCAACAGACCCCATTATATCATCTATCACGAGCCCACCGATACCTTCTATGTATGGAGCTCCATGAGCGGTGAAATGTATCTGTTCCGCCACAATCCTGATGATACACGCATGTATCTGACAGAGATCCGCCGTATCGAATCCCTCGATAACGTCTATGTGCGTTCGTTTACGATCATCGGCAATGACATTTATTTTGTTGCGGGAAACTCTTCCATCATCCGGGCCGACCTTGCGAGTTTCAAGATTCGGGAAACGTACCCCGTTCCCGACACCATCGCTGGCATGATCCAGCTCACCCGCATTCAGGATTATTACTATATTACCGTCTCCACGGACATCGCCGGCAGTCAGGATTATGCCACCATCCTGCGCACACGCGATCTTTCGGCTCTGGCAGACGGCAAATACGAAGATATCTATGAATATTTTATCGGCGGAGGTACGCCCTACTATATCACGCAATTAGATAACACATATTATTTAACAGAACACCGCCTGCCCGGGCATTCCGTGTGGCGGTTCCAGGTAGAGAATAATGAGCTTGTAAATGTGGAAACGGTATACTAATTGGTAGACTCTTGCAGCCCCGAACCGGCATCATTTAACGTTTCCCTGCTATCCCGTTTTTCCTAAAAACCAACTTTCGTCCACGATTCGCTAATCGACAAAGGCAATCTTCCAACTTCTCCTTACTCGCAGAAGCTCACGCGGATCGTAAGCACCCCGTCTGTATACTGCGCCTTAATACTGCCGCCCATCTGCTCTGTCAAAAGACGTGCGATCGACAACCCTAAACCCGTTGCATGTTCCCCGTTCTCCACCGTATAGAACCTCTCGAACAGCCTGCCCACCTGCACCTCGTCCAGCGCTGCGGCATGATTGGAGAACTCTATCTCACCATCTTCGGACAGCATGATCTTCAAATCCCCATCACTGTACTTGAGCGCATTATTCAACACATTTTCAAAAACGCGGGAAAGAGCGACAGGATTCAGCCTGCGGACTACTTTCTTTTCCGGCATTGTTATCTGCGGTGTGATCTGCCGCATCTTAAGCGCGCCGTAATAAGCCGCAATACTCTCTTCCAAAACCCGGTTCAAATCTACATCTGTCCATACTTTTTCATGAAATGACACTTCTGTCGCTTCTTGTCCGTACGGTATTTCCTCAGCCGGAACCGCCGCCGCATACACAAACAGTTCCTCTGTCAGATCTTTTAACGCTTCCGTACGTTTTTTGATAATCTCCAGATATTTCTCTGCCGCCTCGGACTTTTCCTCCTTTTCAAGCAGCTCCAGATAACCGTATATCGCAGTCAACGGCGTTCTGATATCATGGGAAACATTCGTAATCGTCTCCTGTAATGCCATGTTTCCCTGTTCATACCTCTGCCTTTGTGCGCGCAGACGACGCAGCTGCTCATTGATCCCGTCTGCCAGCTTCCGCATTGCCTGATCCTGACTGTCAATCGTTATCAACGTATTCGTCTCTGTGTCAAGTTTTTCTGTAAGCCCTTCCCGAATCTCCCGCGCCGCTTGCCGCATCGCCCTTATTTTCCATATCAAAAGGAGAATAATACTAAGCAGTACACCACATATAATCCACATCCGCACTTCTGTATACTCCTCCTTTCCGTGACTCTCGAAACTTACCGATAAATTTCCCACGCAGAATAAATAACTACTGATATACATTATTCAATGCCGTTACTTGATATCTTTTCTCCGAAATATCCAGATTCCCGCTCCAGTGCAGACTGCCGCGACTCCAAACATACATACCGGCTGTTTCACCGAGTAATCTATGCCATGGTCCGCAACATACATTACCTGCCCGGAGGGCAATAACATCTCCGCCCACTCATATACCTTCCGCTTCGTGCCACTCAGATATCTCGCATTATACTCAGTCTCCACCACTGTCTTGATCTCACCGGATTCATCTTCCACCTCAGTGACCCTCTCTATTGTCGCGGTCATTGACAGATACTGACATACATACAATCCGGCACACAGAATAACGAAGGAAAGCATCAGACTGACTACGGTCGCCCGTACAGTATTCATATCCGCCATGGAAATCAACACGAAAATCGCCGCGTACGCCATCAGAATAAAAAGCACAACGAGCATGCCTTGAGCAGGCTTCCATAAACCTCCTACCGTCTCTTTTCCAATCAAAACAAGCCCCAGAATCGCCGATGTCACGCTATAAGTAATGCACGCTATGATGCCGGCAGCATAACAGACAAGCAGATTCGCTATATAAATATGGAGCCTTGAATGCCCCGCAGACAGCTTATTCCTGATCGTCCCGTTGCTGTACTCCACCCCGATATATAGAGAAATAAAAATCGCCAGTGCAACACCGATGAACAACATCTCGTTAAAGAAAAATAAATTCCAATTCTCATATTCTTTATGATTCTTATGAACGGTAATGTAAGTGTCAGTATATATCAGCACACTGTAACCGATCATAAAAATTTCCAGCACATAAAATATCCTGCTTCTCCACAATCTCGCAAAATTGGCGGCAAGTAACCTATTCATACACTTCACCTCCCACCAGATTGACGTAGTAGCTTTCCAGGCTTTCGTCATATTCTCTGTAAGAAAGTACCTCGCAGTGTTCCTTTTCCAAGGCAAGTACCAGCTTCGTTACGCTCATGTCCGCATAGATTTCCGCTTTCGAATTCGATAACATCCGATATTCTATCTGCATTTGATGGAGCACACGCGCCAGCGCCCCTGCGCTATCTACTTCTACACGGACACACTTCCTGCACGCCGCCTCCATCTCCTGCGCGCTGATCTCCCGGACAATGCGCCCTCTGTCGATAAAACCGTAATGTGTAGCCAGTTTAGATAATTCTTCCAGAATATGACTGGAAATCAGCACTGTGATCTGCCGTTCCCGGTTCAGTTTCAAAATAAGTTCCCTGATTTCTATGATTCCCTGTGGATCTAGCCCGTTGATCGGCTCATCCAATATGAGAAAATCCGGATCGCCCGCCAGTGCAACGGCGATTCCGAGACGCTGCCGCATTCCCAGCGAAAAATTTTTGACCTTCTTTTTCCCCGTATCCGCAAGACCGACCAGTTTCAGTAAATCTTTGATTCCCTCATAAGACGGCAGCCCCAGTACCCGGTACTGCAGCTTCAGATTATCTTCCGCCGTCATATCCATATAGACAGACGGCGCTTCCACGATCGCTCCTATCCTTCCCCGGGCTTTTTCAATCCTTTTGTCGGTATTCTTTACTCCGTATAGGGTATACTCACCCGAAGACACCTTCTGCAATCCGCAGATCATCCGGATCAACGTCGTCTTTCCCGCACCGTTTTTGCCCACGAATCCGTAGATTGATCCTCTGGGCACATGCATGGACAGACTGTCTAATGCTTTCGTGTGCCTATACTGTTTGCACAGAGCCTCTGTTGTCAGACAATATTCCATAACCTTTTCCTCCTGTCATTCCGCTTGGATCATGTGTTGCCATGTATGACGATAGCATGGAAAAGTTAAGAATGCGGTTAAGAAAAGAGTTAAGATTTGATTTAGAATGGTAAAAATCCGCGGTACCCGAATACTGTCTTCGGCTTATCATGCCTTCATCCTAAAACCGATTCCCCAAACCGACTCTATATACTCTTCGTCACCGCCGCGTCCGCCCGCTTCCCGCAGCTTTTTTCTCAGATTACTGACATGTACTTTTAACGAACTCTCCATACAGTCCGGCGTGTCCTCACTGATCCGGTCTAAAAGCGCCGACTTGGTTATGACCTGCGTCGGATTCTGCATCAATGTCTTTAGAATCGCGTACTCCGTCTTCGTCAACCTGACAGTCCGCTCCCCGATCACAGCGGTGCGCATGGCTAATGACAGCCGGATATCACCGAACCGTAATGTATCCATTTCAAAACATATGTTATTTATATTCTTCCGAAGCTGCACCGCAACCCGTGCCAGAAGTTCCTTTCCCTCAAAAGGTTTCGTGATATAATCCGCCGCGCCACCGCGAAGAAGCTGCACTTTGTCATCGACTCCCGCCTTGGCGCTGACCACGATCACCGGAATCCCTTCCCATTTCGACAGCAGCTGTTCCCCGGAAATTCCCGGCAGCATCAAGTCGAGCAGGATCAAATCCGGCAGCACCGCTTTTGTTTCCATACTGTCTTGGGAAGACAGCCCAACATCCCGCCCGGCATGTTCCATCAAGAGCACTGCCTCAGTCCCGGAATAGGCGCGCATAACGCCATATCCCTCTCGCGTCAGCAGCTCTTCCAGCATGTTGCCGATATCAACATCATCATCTATCACCAGAATATTGCTTTTCCTGTCCTGCATTTCCAAATTCTATCGTCCTCTCCGCCATTTGCTACGTGCCGTCATTCTACTCAGCTGTGCCATTATTCTCTTCCGACCGTACCGTCTCCGCAGCATTGTCCTGTTGCCCGGCAATTCTTACTTTCCGCGCATTGATATCCCCGTAGATCTCCAACTCCGGTATCGCCTGCAGGAACTTTGTGAACTGGGAATAACCATAATTCTTCGGTTTAAAGCGTTTATATTTACCGTGCACGATGTTGCTCAGTTCGCTCACGCGCATGCCTTTTTTGCCCTGTTCTCCCACAACTGCCTTGATATAATCGGTAATCTCTTCTTCCGTCTCCCTGTTTTCCCTGATCTCAACATTGACTCTCGTGTTATTCTTCACCAGCTGCAGACTGGGAATCTCCTCTAAAAAGCGTGACAACAGGCTGTAGCCATAATTTCTCACGTCAAAATCCGGATACTTGTTGAGAAGCCTGCTGCCGATCTCCCCAAGACCCGTTTCCTTATCCCTGTTTTCGTTCTCCGTAATGATATTGATGATGGCGCTCTCGATCACTTCCTTACTGATCGAAGTCGATTCCTTCGTATCGCCATTTGCCTTCGCCGCTTTTTTCTTATTTTTACCGCTCTTACCAGAGGTCGAGGCCGACTCCTGAACGGCTCCCTTCGAGGACTCCTGTGTCTCTTCTTCCTGCAAATCTTCGTCATCCTCATCAATCAGATTTTCAAGGACCGTGAACTGTGAACATGCCGTACGGAAAGAACGGGGTGTTTTCTCCTCTCCCATTCCCACCACCATCATACCCGACTCACGCAGTCTGCCCGCAAGTCTTGTAAAATCACCGTCACTGGAGACGATACAGAAGCCATCCACATTTCCTGTATACAAAATATCCATCGCATCAATGATTAACGTGGAATCCGTCGCATTCTTCCCCACCGTATTGGAAAACTGCTGCACCGGTGTGATGGAATTCTCCATCAGTTTCGTCTTCCACCCCTTCGCCTGTGTGCTTGTCCAATCGCCGTACGCTCTCCGGTATGTTACGATTCCGTGCTTCGTCATCTCGTCCATAATCGCGGATATATACTTCGATGAAATGTTATCCGTATCGATCAGTATCGCAAATCTTTTATCTTCCATACTCATTATTCCTTCCCAAAAATATATAGTGTTATTATATTATTCCTCGTGCGCGTAGTCGTGCACTTTTTTATTATATAGGAAATCCCTACGTTCATGCACGAGTTCACGGAGCGAATCTCGCAACCCCGCGAAGCTTAATTTTTATTTCATATATTTCTATTTCACAAAAAAACATGCGTTTCGTAACTATTGTTTTACTATCCTTTTCGTTTGAATCCGTTAATCGCATTGTGTTAAATCATGATTTACTACATCGTTTTGTTATCTCTTGAAGTAATCATCCACTCCGATTTGCCAGCCAATCCAAACAATCATTCTACTGAATATATGTTTGCTTTCTTTTTCAACTCACATTTAAATAACAATTGCCCCACTTTCAATAACGTATGAAATTAAAATTTTCTCACATCATCCAGCGATTATACAATATCTACTGTTATATTTACATCGCCTCAAAATCTTCAGTATTTATGCCACTTCTACTATTTTCCTGTACGATATCAAATCCCTTGGAATATAAATTCCAAGGGATTTCCACTCATTCACTTCCGTCACAGACCGTTGCCGCTGTAAACACCCCAATCATTCGCTCTGTGCGTTTTGTTTCATATTCAAATACTCTTTAATCAGCTTCACACAGTTATCCCAACCAACTTTAGAGCTGTTCAACGTTAAATCGTAATTTAATGGATCTCTCCAATTCTTTCCACGCGTATAATACTTATAATAATCCGCCCGATATTTATCTGTCTTATGCACCAGATCTTTCGCCCTGCTCTCCGACACCTGCATTCTATCCATAACAGTAGCTATGCAATCTTTCTCCGGTGCTTCTACATAGACGCTGATCACATTCGGCATATCTCTCAGAACATAATCCGCGCACTTGCCGATCACTACGAAAGACTCTGTCTTCGCAAGCTCCCGAATGATCTCAGATTGAATATTAAACAGGTTAATATCGGATGTGAATTCCTTATCGCTGGGCTCTACCACATAAGTATAAGGAATCTTCATCAGATGCTTCATAGCGTAACTGCCGCGCAGTTTCTCGTCCACTTCCGCAAATAACTGCTTGTTAATACCGCTGTACTCCGATGCCATATCGATCAGCTGTTTCGCATAACATGGTATTCCCAGCTCCTCCGCAAGCTGACTGCCAATCGCCTTACCACCGCTCCCGAATCCGCGTGCAATCGTAATCACATAATTCTCCATATGTCTTGCCCTCCTTATCCGTTATAAGGTATCCGCAACAATCCCCTGCCACTCCGCCGCATGTGCAGCACCGAAGTTTCCGCTGGATTGTACTATATATACTTATTTTACCATATCGAAGGCATTACTTATAGTAAAATCTGCAATTCTGTGTGTAACATTTTTAACCACAGCGTTTCCCGGACATGTCCAATCCGCGCTCTGGTTTCTCTATAAATTTTTCTTTCTTTTATCTTTGCAGCATGTTGTTTTCATGATATTATCACTATTTCGTTTATATTTATATTCGCAAATCGTTTTGTATGTGCTATAATATTCTCAGGTGCTACCCTAAACGGTAAGCGGTTCACCTTTCGCCGGATGAATACATTTGAGAACTTCCTGTATTTTGGAGGTGATACATATGGAAAATATAGTGAAAGGTACAAGATATGATGATGGAAACGACGGTAGGAATCGTTGGTATTGTAGTGACAATCATCAGTATTATTGTCACCCTGATCAGTATCATACAATCCTACAAGGAACATAAACATCAAAAAAGCAACCGCACCCGCCAAAAGTGATGGTTGCTTTTTTGATTAGCAACTAGTAACCGAGGTGAACCGTTTGCTTTACGGGTAGCACCTCTTATGGTTATATTATAATATTCTTTCCATAATGTCAATTAATTTTCGTTTTTAAGTTCTCTAAATTTTTACTACTCCGCCTTTCCTTCCCTTATAAAAGGATCTCTCCAAAAGACCACCAGCAGTTCCACGACCATAAAGCACCATATAATAGGCTCGCATATGATAACTGCCGTGTACTGCATCTTAGGAATGAAATACGCCGTAAATACTATTTTACCAACCAGCTCAATCACACTCGAAAAAACCGGAAGAATTTTCTGTCCGATCGCCTGCAAAGCTCTTCTCGTATTATTGAGTACGCCGAGAATAAAATAGCAGGGTGCAACCACTCGCAGATACAATGTCCCGTTCCGTATAATAACTTCTTCATCAGACCCGGAGATCCAGCGGATCATAGTCGGTGCAAAGCTCCAAATAACAATTGTTATTATTACTGTCACAGCCGCATTATATAAATACGAGTATTTCATGGCTTTGCGAATGCGCCCGGGCTGTCCTGCTCCATAATTCTGGGAGACAAATGTATTGACGGTCTGATTCATCGCCGTAAAAGGCATCATGCAGAAAGAATACAATTTTCTCGCCGCCGTATGCGCCGCAATGGTCAGATACCCCAATCCGTTAATTCCCGATTGCAGGATTACGCTTCCGATCGAAACAAAACACATCATAAATGCCGTGGAAAACCCTTGCGCAGTCATTTCTTTATACAAGGGCATATCGACCTTGAAGTTTTCCCTTTTCGGTATCAGAATGGGGACTGCTTTCGCGATGTAAATCAGGCAGAGCAGCACGGAAATGCCCTGTGCAATCGCTGTCGCCTCGGCGGCACCGCCAAGCCCTCTGCCCATAACCACAATAAATACATAATCCAATACAATATTGGCAAAGGACGAGATAATCAGGAAGATGAGCGGCATAAGGCTGTTGCCGATCGCCCGCAGCAATCCCGCGCATAAATTATAGGCAAACATAACCAGCGTGTATCTCGTGATGATAGAGATATACCGGTACGCCTCAGTTATCACTTCCTCCGGCGTATGTAAGATCTGCAAGAGGGGCATCAAAACAACCCGCGACATCAAGGTGATCACCGCCACGACAGCCACGCCGATGACAATAGCCGCAGCAGCGGAATCCTTAAGCATCTTCTCATCGCGGGAACCGAAGCACCGGGCCGTCACAATGGCAAGACCGTTGCCGAATCCCAGCGCAAACCCTATCAGCATATCATAAATCGGTGAGGACGCACCGATCGCCGCCAGCGCCGTCTCTCCTAATGTACGCCCGACGATCAGCGTGTCGATCGTATTATATAATTGCTGAAACAATGTAGAAAAAAGAAGCGGAATCGCAAACTGTATCATCGGCAGAAAAATATCTCCGGATAAAAAGTCTGCCTTCTTATATTTCTTGAACATAATACGCCCCTCCGCCGTCTCTTTTGTACACTGTTTGACAGAATATCTCCCGTACATTTCACCTGCTCAGAACGTGAACGCAACCGAAGCTATTGCCCTATTGCTCTGTTTCAGACTTGCACTTCTTTTCCGTCTGACAGGCTAAAACCAGCCGCCGAAGCGCCGGAACACTCTGCATGGCACCCAGCACGACAAGATCAACCGCCATCACGGCAAGCACAAGCACGCCGTTTAACAATATGGAATATACCCACGGGTTCACCATCGGCATTCCCAGAAAAGTCTCCGGCATATACATATACCACAGTAGTCCCCCTGACAGGGTCAGTGATATCCATCGTCCGAAAGATCCCAGAACGGTGCCCCACAACCAGCCCAATTTCTTACCGGCGCCGAATCCGCATAAGAATACTAACGTATAAGCTACCACATAATCAAGCAGCATGGACTGCCATGAGATCGCAATGCCGCCGCCCAGAAAATACTGCAGCACACCGTTGACAAAACAGCACAGCAGCGAATATCGCGGTCCCCAGCGTAAGCAGTACACCAGAATCGGTACCAGTGCCAGATCAACGGAACCGCCGAACGGGAAGCGGAATATCCGAAAATACCCCAGTACAGTCGCCGCAGCGATCATGATAGCGCCCTCAGTCAGCGCACGGATTTTGTCTGTTTTTTGTGTCATAGTCGTTTCCTCCTGATAAAATGTACCGCGTGCATTCAGGCATAACGCGGTACGAAAAAAACGACTACTATTCTGTTGCTCAAATAGTCACAGTCCGACATACGTCAGACTGTTACGTCGAATATTCTTCCTACGCCGGCATTACCCGGATCAGGTTCAAGGGACCGGAAGCGACATTACGCCTCTGCATCTCAGCCGGACTTGTGTCCAGCGCCCCTGTTATTCTGTTGCACTACGGTCTATCTATATATACTATATTTTGTGGAAATATGCAAGCCGTCTCTTATGGCTGTGCAAAATCCACCGTGCACTTCCCACCCTCCTGCCACGTTATCGCAAGCGGTCTGAGATTATACTCGGTAACCGCGTACCCGTCGGCCGTGAGCGATACGGTAAACTCAGCCATACCGCCCTTCACACAGGACTGCTCCGGCTGGGCGCTGATATAGTTACCGATGGAATAATAGACTAACATCTCATGTCCGCTGTCATCCCGCAGGACTTCATAAGGCTGCAACGCATGGGGATGGGTGCCGACGACTACATCCACCCCGCTCTCCAGGAAAATTTCCGCCCACTTCTTCTGAAAATCATCGGGTTCTTCCTCATATTCCGTCCCCCAGTGTGCGAAAATGATTACGACATCGCTTTGTGCTTTTGCTTCCCCGATATCCTCTCTGATCCTCTCTTCGTCGGCAAGCAGGTGCACCGAATCAGGAGCCTCTTCCGGAATCCCGATCCCGTTGGTGCCGTACGTATAGTTAAGCATGGCAAACCGGATTCCATTTCTGACAATTATGTCATATGCTTTGTATTCTTTCTCCTCGACCGACTGTATCCCGAGACAAATGATATCACGCTCCCCGAAAAACTTCTTCGTAAAATCAATCCCCGCCATTCCCCGGTCAAGGGCATGGTTAGTGGCACATGTCACCACATCAAACCCGACATCCGCTATTGCATCCCCCACCTGCGCCGGCGTGCC
The DNA here is from genome assembly GCA_014804355.1 of Lachnospiraceae bacterium. Taxonomy (GTDB): domain Bacteria; phylum Bacillota; class Clostridia; order Lachnospirales; family Lachnospiraceae; genus UBA3282. Next base: position 14,244 of record JAAUZY010000079.1, on the reverse strand, counting down.
GAACCGCGGATAATCACCGTACATGGCGGGATCATCGGTAAGTGGGGTCTCCTGATTGATCACGGCAATGTCGCTCCCGGCAATGGTTCCCTTTATATTTTCAAATAAAAAGTTAAAATTTTCATCATTATGTAAACCATATCGGTATATTGGTTCATGAATCAAGTTGTCACCAAACGCAACAAATGACACTTCTGTCGTTTCTTTTGTAAATCCCCACGAATCCCAGATCCAACTGTTCACTCTTCCATCAGGGGCAGTCAGCAGCAGACGATTTCGAGGAACCCGCATGATATGTTCCGCCTGCTGAGCCTGTCCTTTCACCGCCATCTCCGACACATCCTGCCCGATATACGAAGACATCCACTTCGGTCTGACTTCCCCTTCATGCAGTCCGTATACGAAGATATGCTGTGACCACTTCTTCTCATCCTCCTCCACCCAGAACGGTTTGCTTCTGCCGTACCGTCCGATTTTCCAGCAAAGCAGAATCAGTTCCTCCGTCTTATCGCCGTCTATATCCGCAGATAACACACTCTGCACTTTGACTCCCTTCGGAGAAGCCCATATGACACCATTGTCATATTTAACAGCAACCTTTTTCTGCGCCAGAATGATTTCATATTTTTCTGACGAGTCATAGCTTATTCCACTCTCCCACCTGATCCAGTGGGGCAAAAAGGCGCCGTTCATCCACAGCATATACAAAACGGCGCCGGTTCCCACCAACGCCATTATGCACACTAGTATTTTTCTCATTCGCGCTCTATTCCCATTCATACCGATACCGATAACTGTCCGTCCACGCCGGCTGCTTTACCGGCTTGTTCTCATAATGATAGACTCCTTCTTCGTCAGGCCGCATGCCCATCATCGTCTGCCACTTCACATCTGTCAGCCGGTCGTTCATCGGCCAGTCAAACTGATAGAAGGTATAGACGCTTCCTCTGGCGAGCTTCAGCTTTCCATCTACTTTCACGATCACATCCATAACGGAAGGACTTCCTGTCGCCGCTTCCAGCACGGTGCCGTTAGGGTCTGTTGCGATATCCACCACGATCGCCGCCTGATACTCCTCACTGAATATCTGATCGGGATCGTCTGCCTGATCTTTCACCGCCTCATACCAGAAATGCTCGATATTACCGCCGTAACTTCTGATAAACTCGAATTCTTCCTCCGTGGGCACTTCATCCAGAAGTTCTTTCTTCGAGATCGTCAACAGCTGATCCGCGATTTGTGACAAACGCGAGAGATTCTCTTCCTCCGCGGCACTGAGCATTCCGTACTTCTTCAGTCCCTCCGCAGTCCGATCCGACAACTCGGCAAATCTGGCATACACCAACGGTTCCGGCTCCACATATCCTCTGTCGTCCGGTTCCTCTTCATAACCGCCGCCCATCTCGGCCATAACCTGCTTCGTATACAGTATGGTATCGTGCTTTAACTCCGTGAAGCTGCCCGCAAAACACTCCAGATTCTTCTTCGCCCACTCTTCTGACTGCATAAACATCGGATATCCCGCACCTTTTACCTCCAATAAGGGACGGAGCGTATTGAGCCAGCCGGCATACAGACTTGCCGACCACCTGTCCTGATCTTCCTCTCCCAGAACACTCCTGAGACGCTCCATATTCTCGGAATATCCGCGATACTCCGTCGCACCGTTCTCCTTCAGAATCGCAAGCGCCGTATCACTGCCGAGCGCCGCCGGTACATCCAGCACGTCCGGAAGCATACGCTTATCCTCTGCACTGTTCTCCCGCACATCACTGTAAATCAGCTTCTGCATGATTGCGGCATCCACACTGAACCGCTGTCCCATAAACCGGAACCCCGGAATCACATTGTCCTCCCCGTCCCCGATGGGTACGGAATTAATCTGCGGGATCTGCAGCATAGCCGTCAGGGAATGAAATTGTTCAAACGCCTTTTCATTTCCGACAAACGTGTCAGTTGTAACATTCTCTCCGTATACCTCCCGTATGATCGGAAGATAATCCGCTACATCCGCATCATCACTCTCTCCTGTGAAAAAAGCCGTCACATCATAGATCGACTGCCAGAGCTCATAAGCCTGCGTATCCTCCGAAAGCGCCTGTGAAATCAACAGTGCGCTTCTGTCCAGATCCTCCTTATCCTGCTCAAAGTGAACCCTGCCATACCACATCATCGCCTTAAAATACCGCTCCAGCGTCTCATCGCCCTCATAATAGCCTCTCGGTATGTACTGCGTATAATCCTCCATCTCACCGGTGATCGATGACTCGAAGATATCCTCCGTCTCGTCGATACGCCCCAGTTCATACAGCACGGAGTCTTTCACATAATCTTCTACCTCCGTGCTGTCGTCAAGCAGTTTCGCTCCTATGGTGAAAAAAGCGACATTGCGCTTTGCCGCACCCTCCCACTCACTGCCTTTCAGCCGGTCATAGTACTCCTTACTGTCCGTCAGCATTAGCCGGCTCAACTGTCCCAGCCGGTCCGACAGATAGTCCCGCTCCACGTTTTTCAGAAGATGTCCGAAATACAAATGATAGGTATTCATCAGAGAATCCACCGTCACGAAGCTGGCCTGATCAAGATAACGATTCTCTTCGTACTGATCAAAAAATTCCCTGCCGCCGCCCTCACGCACGATAAAGCCGTTCTGAACCAGCTTCTCTCTGGTATCATCGTCATACCAGAACTGCCACAAATTATCAATGTTGCTCAGATCAGGTTCCACCGTATAGGGCTCTACGCAGGGAGTAATCCCGATCTCCCTAATCGTCGCTGTGCTCTGACCCAACTGTGTATCGCCTGTAGCCGTTTCAGCTGTTTCCCCGCTTTCGCTTTCCTCCTGCTCCTGCTGCCCGTCACCTGACTCTTCCCGCAATGTCGTCTCTCCGGTTTCACCGCCTGTTTGTCCCGCGCTGCACGCGCTCAGCGTACCGGCACACAGCGCTATCACCACAAATGCTGCAATCGTTCTTTTTCTCATAACCAATTCCTCCCCTTATTACAACTATTCTACTCTAGGGAATTGGAAAAAACAAGAATGTGAACTTACGCACCAAAATAAACTCTTTGAGACACTTTTTACCCCAAAAGACCATATATTTGCATTGCAAATTTGTTTTACAGAATCGTATTCCCATCCTCCATCAGAAAATCAATCACATTGATCTGTCTGATCCCGTCTTCTCCCATAGGCACCTCATCCATGGTAACGATATATTTGGGATAATGGTTCTTCACCATCTTGAGCGGCGTAATTTCCCGTTCATACGTCTTCTCGTCCAGAATACTGGCCGCCACCTGATAATAAATCCTGTCATCACCTTTTCCGGCAACAAAATCTATTTCATGACTCCCCACCTTGCCGACAGAGACCTGATATCCCCTCCGCAGCAGTTCCAGATAGACAATGTTCTCCAAGATATGCCCGATATCCCTGCCGCTATTGCCAAACAGCAGTCCCCGGAGCCCCTGATCTACGAGATAATATTTCTCCAAAGATTTCAAATACTGTTTCCCCTTGATGTCATACCGTCCCAACCTATATAGAATAAACGATTCCTCAAGAGCACGAATGTATTGCTCCACGGTAGCGGAAGTCGTCTTTCTCCCATAAGAAGTAAGGCTGTCCGCTATTTTCTTAGCCGACACAATATTTCCCACATTATCAAACAGAAAGCGCACAACACTTTCCAGTAAAGTTACGTCCTGAATCCGCTTCCGCTCCACAATATCCTTGAGCAAAACTGTATGATAGATGCCCTGCAAATAATCTCTTCTGATATCCTCTTCCTCAATATATGCCGCATACGGAAACCCGCCGTTCACAAAATACGTATTCCACGCTTGTCTCCGGTCGCCGCCGGTAAGTGCATAATACTCCGCAAAAGAAAACGGCAGCATCTGTATTTCCATATATCTTCCGGACAGAAGCGTCGCCAGCTCACCGGATAACATATGTGCATTGGAGCCGGTTATATAGACATCCGTCAGTTCCATGGCAAACAGGGAATCCACCACTTTCTGGAACTCAGGTACATTCTGAATCTCATCCAGAAAAATGTACGTCATCCGTCCCGACACCAAGCGTTCTTTCATATAATCGTATAAGGCATGATACTCAAGCAGCGGTTCGTTTTCCAGCTTTTCAAAATTAAGGGAAATGATCTGATCCTCATCTGCACCTTGTTCCTTCAGATACGCTTGGAATTGCTGCAACAGGGTGGACTTCCCACACCTGCGCACGCCGGTCACGACCTTGATTACCTGCTTATCCTTTAATTTGATCAATTTCTCCAAATATTGTGTTCGCTGTACCATGATACCACACCTCTTTTTATTAGATATTTTTTATATTGTAACACGAAAAGTATCGCTTTTATACATTTTTTTATTTTTTATAATAAAAAATGTTAATCATGAAATATTATCTGTGCAAAAGACAGTCCTGATAGTATAATAGGCGTGGACTTAACGAAATGAAACATTTCGACATAAGACTATATTTATAAAAAAGAAATCAACCACAAGGAGCAGTCCCATGAATCCCAACTATCAAAAGACAATTTACGCATGTTTCGTAGGATATATCGTACAGGCGATCGTCAATAACTTCATCCCACTGCTGTTTTTAACCTTCGAGAGCACATACGGCATCCCCCTCAGTCAAATCACCATACTGATCACCTTCAACTTCGGCATCCAGCTGCTGGTGGATCTGCTGTCCGCAAGCTTCGTGGATAAAATCGGCTACCGGGCTTCCATCCTGCTCGCCCATATTCTGTCCGCGGCAGGACTTCTGGGGCTCGCCGTGCTGCCGGAACTGCTGCCCAGCGCTTACGCCGGACTTCTGATCTCCGTCATGATCTATGCCCTCGGAGGCGGGCTGCTGGAAGTACTGGTCAGCCCGATCATGGAGAGCTGCCCTACGGATAATAAGGAAAAGGCGATGAGCCTGCTTCATTCTTTCTATTGCTGGGGTCATGTGGGAGTCGTGCTTCTCTCCACGCTCTTCTTTAGAATATTCGGAATTGCAAATTGGAAAATACTGACTTGTATCTGGATCATCATTCCCATCGTAAACACTTTTATCTTCGCCAAAGCTCCTATCGCGCCGCTGGTAGACGAGGGAGAAACCGGCATGTCCATGCGGGATCTATGCCGAAACCGGGTTTTCTGGCTGCTTATGCTCATGATGATGTGCGCAGGCGCCAGCGAGCAGTCCGTAAGCCAATGGGCATCTACCTTTGCCGAGAGAGGACTTGGCGTGAGCAAGACACTGGGCGATCTGGCAGGTCCCATGACCTTTGCTGTCCTGATGGGAAGCGCCAGAGCCTTCTACGGCAAATTCGGGGACCGGATCGATCTGGACAGATTCATGATCGGGAGCGGCATCCTCTGTATCCTTTCCTACTTAATGATCTCCCTGTCGCCCTCCCCTGCCCTGTCGCTTGTGGGATGCGGCATCTGCGGGCTGTCTGTGGGCATCATGTGGCCCGGCAGCTTCAGCAAGGCTGCCGCATCGATCAGAAACGGCGGAACCGCCCTGTTTGCACTGCTGGCGTTGGCCGGCGATCTGGGGTGCTCCGGCGGTCCCACACTGGTAGGTTATATTTCCAGCATCACTTCGGATGATCTGAAAATGGGTATTCTGACAGCAGTCATCTTCCCCGTATTGCTGGTAACCGGCATACTTGTGCTTCGGAAACCGAAAGCGGAAAATTTAGTGGAGCGTTGAATCGGATATTTTCTCAGTCATATACAATAAATGCCTGACCGCGTCCTCCAGATTTGCCCGGGCCACCCTGCCTTCCTGATACCCTTGCAGAATCTGCCTGATTACAGGAGGACCTCCGGGCATGACCACATCGTTGCCCGCCGCAACGGCATCCGCGCCGTCCACTACCACATCCATATCGCCCCAGTCCGTGACGACCACACCTCTGTATCCCCATTCCTCCTTTAAGATATGGGTGCAAAGATCTGCATTTCCGGCCGCGAACACGCCGTTGATCTTATTAAAAGATGTCATCAGGCAGGCAACATCCGCCTCTCTTACCAGCATTTCAAAAGGTTTCAGATAAATCTCCCTTGCCGCCCGCTCGCTTAAGATGGAATCCGCCGCGTCATAATGTTTATTGCTGCTTCCCCGGCGGAATGTTTCCTGCTCATTTACCGCAAAATGCTTGGGGCAGACCAGAACCGGGTGATTTCTCTGAACTCCCTTCGTCACCTCACAGGCACAGATTCCGGTTAAGTAAGGATCTTCCGAAAAATACTCAAAGTTTCTCCCGCCCAAAGGGTGTCGCAGCAGATTTACTGCCGGTGCCAGCCAGACATCAACCTGCTGCTTTTCGCATTCCGCTCCTACGGCATCCCCGAATTCATACCAAATCTTCTTACTAAACGCACAAGCCATCAGCATTTCCGACGGCCATGCCATCTCACCGATTCCCGCCGGTCCATCCTTGTAAAAGACAGAATATATTCCTGCGTCCTCAATTGCTGGTGATACATAACCATTGTAACCGGTAGGATGGCTGTTGGTTGTAAGCGGCTTTCCGTTCCGGTCGTAAATCGTTTCCGGATCGTTTTCCTCCCGAAAAGCAGCAAAAGGCGTACCCGGTCCATAACCCACACAAAGAGCCGCCAGCTGTTCGACGGACAGTTTCTCAACCTTTTCCCTTATATGATCACAGGCTTCCGGAACATTCATATGCTCCATTACTCTAATATCCTCAGGTTTTACGCAAATTTCCGGTACACGTAGGTCTCCTTCCGATGTATTTCCGCCCGGCGCTTGTTCCGGCAAATTCCCATCTGACATTTTCGCCTGAGCATTACGTTCTCCCCGCTTCCCTAAACAACTCAGAAATTCCAAAATCCCACGATTGCATTCCTTAATACCGAGGCGGTTTGTACACTGCTCCACGAGAATATCCTGCTCTACCCGCACCATCGCAACATCCTGTGTATTTCGCGAGGAATTCCCCACCAGAATCCGATACTCCCCCTGCCGGATCAGATAAGCCGCCTTTTCTTCATCATAACAGCTCCATTCCTTCCACGGAACCGTAATGCAGATCTGTTCTTCCTCTCCCGGCTGTATTAGCTCTGTCTTTTCAAACCCTTTTAATTCCTGAAAAGCATGTTCATAAGCATCGCTGCTGTTTGCCAGATATAGCTGCACTACTTCTTTGCCGGGCGTATTTCCGATATTCCTTACGCATACCCGTACTTCGATACCCGCTTGTCCTTTAACTACACTGAGGTTCTTGATTTCAAATTCCGTATAGGATAACCCATAACCGAACGCGTACAGCGGTTCTTTTGCAAAGGTATCAAAATAACGATATCCTGCATAAATATCTTCATGGTAAACAGTAACCGGACTTTTGGCATATCCCGTGCTTCCGTTTTCCTCTGCGCTCAATCCATAACTTTCGTAAGTAAGCAGTTTTTCCTCATTTTCCTTATCCCATGAAAAGTGACCGGCTGCCGGATAGTCCTCATATCGCTTCGCTATAGTAAAAGCCAGTTTTCCCGAAGCGTTGACTGTGCCGGTCAAAATTTCTGCCAGTGCAGCAGCACCTTCCTCCCCTAAAATCCCGGCAAACAGAATACTCTTAATCTGCGGATACTCCTCTGCCCATGATAAATCTATCAGTCCATTGACATTTAGGAGCAGGACTACCTTTTCAAAATGTCTGCACACCTGCTCCGCCAGAGCTTTTTCCGAATCCGTCAAATAATAATCTCCCTGCAGATGTCTGTCGCATTCCTCACCGCCGGAATTCCTTCCGAGCACCAGAACTGCTGTGTCCGTATACTGTCCGGCAGTCTTCATCTGTTCTTCCGATATCGCATATTCCTCTATGGGTGCATGATACTTTCCGAAGATTTCATACATAGCGCCGCTGGCGATCACTTTGCCTATATCAGCCCAGTCGAATTCATTTTCTTTTGTACTCTCATCCCCGGCAATCCGCTCCGAATAATATTCTTTCAGCCCGGGCTCTGCACAGATTCCCTTTTTCTCACATTCCTCCAGTATCGTCTTACATCCCGATTTGTGGGCGGCTCCCGACCCGTTCCCTGAATAGACGGTATCAATCTGCGCTCTTCCGAAAAATGCAGCCTTCTGTCCTTTTGAAAAAGGTAAAAGGTGCTCGTTGTTTTTCAAAAGCACGATTGCTTCCCCTGCAATATTCTTTGCTACTGCCCTGTTATCCATGTTTACCTCCATACTTTCTATCTTCTGGTGCCGGTGCACCTTTGCACAGATAATCGACCTAATATCATCTGTTATTCACATCACTGCCGCATCGTCGTCAGTCAACGATACACTGGGCTTTGGCATAAAATGCCCTGTTTCTTCCTTCTATCCATCCGTCATTTTTTACTATGTATTCCCCTGTAAGCCGGATATCCTCAGAAGAACTTCCTATCTCCACTCCGATGGCTCCCTTCTCAATCTTCCAGCGCATATCTTTGTCAAGGAATGCCATCTGGCTTGCTGAAACATCAAATATCACTGTCTTTTTCTCTCCCGGTTTTAATGTTATCCGCTTAAATCCTGCCAATTCTTTTACCGGTCTTGTCATACTCGCATATCTGTCAATCAGATAAAGCTGCACCACCTCATCACCCTCGCATTGGCCTGTATTGCATACCGTTACTTCCATTCGGACGTTTCCCTGTGCGTCAATCTTCTCCTTAGAAATCTTCAAGTCCGAATAGACGAATGTCGTATAAGAAAGGCCATGCCCGAAGCAGTATCTAGGCGTATGGGGCAAGTCCACATAGTTTACAAATCCGATGCTCTCCCCCTGATGCCATGCGGAACCATTGGGATGATTATAATAAATCGGAATCTGCCCTGCATGGTATGCCACGGATACCGGCAGTTTACCACCCGGATTATACTCCCCGGACAGTACACTGACTACCGCCTCTGCCCCGGTTTCCGCCGGGCTCCATGCCTCTAATATGGCATCCAGACATTCATCCGCCGTGTCACTGGATATAGGTCGTCCGTCAAAATGAACCCCGATCAGAGGCTTCCCAAATTCTGATGCTTTTCTGATGAATGCATCCTGACAGTACGGAAGATTGATATTACTTGCGTCCACACCTTCTCCCATGGATGCCATAGAACAGGTTCCGTGTTTTCCCCCAAGAGTCAAAATGACCACATCTGCTTCTTTTACTGCCTGCAACGCTTCTGCAAAATGGGATTCATCCGCACCGGCAATGGGATAACCGTAGGCATACACAATTTCTGTTTCCGGCATTCGTCCTCTCATTTCCTCCAGAAGACTTTTACATTCCGGTTTCTGACGATGCAGTATCGCATCAAATTCTTCTGTTTCATCTGACTGGATGTCGGTTCCCGGAATCGTTTTGATCTTGTCCGTATCCGCTTGCACTGCACCGCTCACCCCTGCAATGGAATTTACAACCGCATAAGTAGATTCCATCATGCACAGATGAGTATATCCGCCAAAAAATTTCCTTGCGCAGTCGGCATGTGGTCCGATCAGGGCAATTTTCTTCTGATCCCTCTTTAACGGAAGAACCCCATTATTTTTCAGCAGAACCAGAGATTCTTTTGCTGACTGTAAGGATATCTCTCTGTCCTCCTCATGGCATACTGCTGCCCTCAGTTCTTCCCCTTCAAAGGCATATGGATGTTCAAAAAGCCCCATACGGAACTTTGCAGTAAGGACACGCAGTACTGCCCTGTCAAGCAATGCCATATCCGCTTCGCCACTTTCAAATTTTCTTTTCAATTCCTCTCCATAGCCGGTAGTACCGGGCAGCTCGATATCCATTCCCGCTTCCATACAAAGAAGCCCGGCCTCCGCTTCACTTTCTCCAACGTGCTGCACATGGTGTACGCCGCTGATTGCGCCATAATCACTGACACAAAGTCCTTCAAATCCCATCTCATCCCGCAAAAGCGTTTTTAAAAGCGTATAGGACGCCGACATAGGTTCCCCATTAATGGAATTATAACTTGGCATGATCCCTTTCAGCCCGGACTGCGCAATGGCAGCCTGAAAAGGCTTCCCGTATACCTCCTGCAATAGCCGTGTCGGCGTATCAGAATGTGTGCCATGTATTCCGCCCTGCGAATTATGAAAAGCAAGGAAATGCTTTGCCACACTCTCGGTCTTTCTCCCTGCTATCTCCCCTTTTTGAATCCCTCTTGTATAAGCAGCTCCCATTGCCGAAGCCAGCACAGGATCTTCCCCATAAGTCTCTCCCTGCCGCCCCATACGGGAATCCCTTGATATATCAAGTACCGGTGCCAGCACATGGGTAATGCCGCAGGCTGCCTCCTGCCTGCTTACGATTTCGGCAATCCTCTCTTCCAGTTCCGGATCAAAGCCGGAACCTCTCCCAATCCCGGCCGGAAAGCTGGTGGTATCCTGAATAAACGCTCCGCATAACCCTTCCATATGGAAAATAGCAGGGATATGATGAGGGCTGTTATCCATCACAATCTTCTGAACTTTCCTCTGCCATTTTGCCGCCTCTTCAAGAGTCTCTATCCTGCGCATTTCCAGAGTGCTGACTTCCCCAATTCCAAAGGGTGTACCTTCCGAAATCTTCTCCATATCCTCATACATTTCCCCGAAAGGGAAAATGCAGTTGACCTGAGCCATTTTCTCATCAAGGCTCATCTCCGTCAAAAGAGCTGTTGCACGATCCTGTGGGGTTTTCGTCTCATCTAAGTATTGCTCTCCCATATCGCTTATTTCCTTTCTGTTTACCACCTGAATCTATACTATGATAATCTCATTATACACACTTATGTAATGCCGTGGCTAGCTATCTGTTCTCTCCTTCAAAATTACCTCCACCTCATGTTTCCTGCCATCCCTGAAATCCGGTAAAACCGTTCCTGAAACATTGATACCATCCACCGTGATTTCAGCAACTCCATTCTCCAAATGTGCGGGATTCTTGACAGCTATATGGTAATCCGCTCCCCGAAAATGCCTTGTCATCTCCGCGTATTCCCAACCGGAAGGAAAACAGGGTTCTATCCGAAGCCCGTCATAATCATGCTTTACTCCCATAATTCCTTCACAAAGCCCCATAAGGCACCATGCGGAAGTACCGGTAGTCCATGACTGATAAGATTTCCCATAATATCCCGGATTGGTGGAATAACAGTTTGTAAACACATAAGGTTCCGCCCCTGACTGTATAGAAGGGTTTTTATCACTGTCCGGCATGATCTTCTTTAAGGTTTCCACTGCCTTGCTGCCTCTCCCGGTCTTACAGTCCATCAAAATCTTAAAGCCCGTCGCATGGCAGTACACGCCTCCATTCTCAAACAGCCCCGGAAGCATACCCGACATCCTTCCCACATTGGGCGAATATTCGGGATATGGTGGCATATTTAAGGGAAAGCCGAAATCATGCTCCATGCTGTCTACTGCCTGCAATACCAGAGGAAGTTTTGATTCATCCGCCACATCGCCAAGCACCGCCCATGTCTGAGCATTCAAGTAAATCCTGCTTCCCTCACTATCCTTTGAACCGATGTTTTCCACCGGGCTCAAAGCCCGCATATACCATCCGCCATCCCATGCTTTCTCATTAATGCTGCTCTTCAAAATCTCGTATTCTTCTGCAATCGTCTGTGCATATTCATAATCGCCATATTTTGTCATCATCAGTTCCAGCTCTTTTAAAGCAAGGCAAAACTGATGGGAGAGCATCACCGATTCTGCCTCCGGATCGGTGGTAATATTCAGCGCGTCATTCCAATCCGCAAAATAAATGCGCACCAGGCCATTTCTCCCTTTATCGGCAATCAACCTGTTCACAGCTGCCTTTATATGTTCCAGCATGGTGGCTTCTCCGCCATCCTGCCATGAGATACATTCCGCAAGAAGAGAAAAATCTCCTGTTTCTTTGATGAGTCGGCATACTGCCCAGATAATCCAGAATGGCTGGTCAGAATACCTTGTATCGTCATAAGGATACCATGTCAGCACCCCATGACCATCCTGAAATTGATGTCTTAAACATTCCAGTATTTCTTCCTTTGCCTTGTCCTGTCTGTAATTCAATAATGCCGCTGCAATCTGCAAATTATCCCTGACGCCCTTTTTCCCAACAATACAGAAATCCACCTGTTTCTTTACCCAGTTATTCATAATATTGTTGATTTTCTCATCCGGCGTCTTCGCAGACAGCGAAGCATATTTGTGGTAATAATATTCCTGCGCTCTCTGCAATTCCTGTTCCACAGCTTCCCCGCTTAAAATGCCTGAAGCTGCTCTCCTCGCCTCCTGTCGGGACTCGCTGATTCCAAATATCAAGTGAATTTCTTTTGATTCACCTGCCTGAAGGGTGATCTTATGCTGCAATACACCACCCAGAATAAAAAGCGCCGCCTCGGAATTCGTACAGTCTCTTCCCTCCATTACCACATCCGGACGCTGAAACAACGCACAGGCAGAAGCATCCAGCTGTGTGATCGTGCTTGTGTAGCCGCAAAACTTGCCCAGATCCCCATCATAAGCATATACCGGCTCCGAAGAAGCAAGAAAACCATGATACCTGTCATGGGGTGCAAAGGGATGGGAGGAATCACAATAGATTCCATTTAGTTCCCTGTCAAAATCCGTTTTCATACATCGGTACATCTCATAATATCTTGGATAGGAAAAGCCTTCCAGATAAAAGCTTACTGCCGGGAAGATACTCAATGTCCTCTCCCTTTCTCCCATATTTTGAATATTCAGGCTCCAAACTTCATGAAACCCTTCCTGCGGCACAAAAATCCGCCATGAGCTATGTATTCCATGATATTTTGACTGTATCAGGGAATAGCCGATACTATGGGTGCACTGATACTCTTCTACCATGGTATTTAACGGTCCGAAGCCAATATTCCAACATGAGCAGTCTTCCTCATCCCGAAGATATACATACCGCGCATCATCCCGGTTGATCATGCACATATCGGCTTTCTCACTAAGATAATAGCTGCGTCCATGACCAATCTGGGAAACCTGTGCACAATACCGGCTTTCGTTCCATAAATAATTATACCAGTATCTGGGTGTTCTTGGTTCTTTTATAATGCAGGCGTTCCCATCCTGCGTAAATTCATATATCCTGTTGTGCTTAGATTTATTCCTGCTGTTTTCCATAGCTACGAACATGCTCCTTTTCCCTGTTTATCACTGCTTTGGAAAACCGGTGCACAAAAATTATCCTTTTCATGCACCGGTTAAATAGCGATTACTTCCTCAATTTCTTACACTTTTACTTTTGTCTGGCCGCTTTTCTCTCTGCCACTTCCTGACGCATTGCAGGGAGCTTCTTCTCCAAATCAAATCTGGTGAAGATAACAAACATCAGCAGATTGATCACTACCGGAAGATAATTGGAAAATCCGTAAATGGAATATCGCATGGACGTTGTTGCTTCTGCCAGTGTTGCATCATAAGAACCCAGTACAAGGAACAGACTAAGCAGCAGAGAACCTGCCCCACCTCCTACCTTGCTTCCAAATCCAATCGCACCGCTGGAAGTTGCAACCAAAGTTTTATCGTACTTCCACTCATTATAATCAACCGCCATTGCCAGCAGCACGCCGTACAGACACATAAGCGGAATCTGAATAAAGCTACCCAACAGACTGGTCACTACGAATAAAACAAAGTTTGTCGGTACAAAACAACGAATCCCCGCCGCAATCGCTGCTCCCAATGTTCCCGCATAAATGGTTCTGGTCACACCCAGCTTTGCTATGATCGGTTTAGAAACTGCAAACCCTATAACAGTCGCAAGCATTCCTGCCGCTCCTATCAGCCCTACCAAAGCGTCATTTCCAAAAATCCACTTACAATAATATGTTCCGCCGGAGCCAGCTATTGTATTTGTGATATTTGTAATCAGATTGAATAGTAATACGATCACCCAATACTTATTATGGAACAACATCACAATTGCTTCTTTGAAAGGCACTACCTCTTCTTCTGCTTCCTCATGGATTTCATCCCCTATATCAGATGCAAAAACTGCTTTCCGCCCATTGTTATAACAGATCAAGAACAAAAGAAGAACCGCCGCTCCCAAAATAACGCCATACTTGATCCACGCACTCTGCGTTCCACCCAGCATATTTGTTACCGGGATAGTTGCAATGGCAATTACCATACCTGCCCCATAGTTACCTACCGCACGGAAAATTCCCATACTGCCGCGTTCACT
>JAAUZY010000078.1 GCA_014804355.1 Lachnospiraceae bacterium | reverse complement strand
GCGTTTTTTACTGCATCCTGTACGCAAAACCACTCTCTTTTTCACCATCCAAAAGTCTCAGAAAGTGTTGCTTTGGGGCATTTCAAGAGGTGTTGCAGTTACCCTGAAAATCTTGCATACGGTATAGATTCGAATATAAAGACTTGATATATATTTCCTAATCGCATAAAATATTAATATCTCTTAAAAAAACTGAACTTCGCTCAATTACGAGATTTGCTTTACTAACCAGAAAACGTGGTGCGGTTTCCTGTATATACGTAATATCGTTTATATTTATATAGTATTTTGTTTTACATTTTCCACTGAATCATTTACAATATAATTAGTCCAAGATATATCGGGCTAATAACCGATCGGCTGCAAACCATTGCGGTCCTTAGGGGAAAGGAGCAAAGCATGGAAGATATGAGTGTATTTAAAAGCTACTTAAGGAGACTTTTGCAGGATTTAAAAGATTTGAAAGAAGCCCTGAAAAATGAAGAATATGCAAAAGCAGCAGAAATGACGGAAAAACTTATTGAGGATACCCAGAAGGGGATCGAGGACAACTAAACATAGGACTGACAGGGGAAGAAATACACCACTTCCCCTTTTTCATCCATTTTGCTACCGCCTCTTTCCACTACCCATCACGGCTTCTGAATTCGGAAGGTATCCTCAAGCAACAGCCAATTCGGACGGAAAAACCGCATGATCTGCCAATATCCCATCCCCCGCAGGCCATACGTCGGCACAAGGGCAAACTTTTCCCGATAGCTTCTCACATCTTCAAACCATACCTCATGCTGCTGCCCATCCTTTTCATACCGGAAAAAAGGCGACATGGCCACCTCATCAAACTGTATGGGAACGCCATTCTCTATTGCGATGCGCACCGCCTCCTGATTGCTGACAGTGGTTGCCCGGGAAGAACCCTGTACAAAGGGCAGGGTCCAGTCATAGCCATAGTTCGGAATTCCCAGATCAATTTTGGAAGGTGTAATTCGTGTGATGGCATATTCCACCACCTCCCGGACTTTATTCAGGGGAGCCACTGCCATAGGCGGACCATAGGTGTAACCCCATTCGTAAGTCATAAGCAGAACGCTGTCGGCCGCTTCTCCCAACAGACGGTAATCTTTTCCCTCATATAGAAGCCCCGCCTGCGAGTCAGAGGTTTTGGGCGCCAGCGCCACCGACACATGATATCCATAAGGAGCAAGAAGATTCCTTACATCCGCCACGAAGTCGGCAAAGGGAATCCGATCCTCCGGGCGGATATACTCAAAGTCAATATCCACACCTCCGAAGTCTTTTGCCTGAACAGTGGCGAGCAGATTGGTGAGAAGGTTGTCTTTGGCAGTCTGGTTGTTTACCACGGCAGTGATCAGAGCGTTATTGAAATTTCCGTCAGCTCCGAGAGGCGTCAGGGTGAGCACCGGGCGTACACCTGACATAAGCGCTGCTTCGATCATAAAGGAGTCGTCCACTGTCGGCGGGATCAAGTCCCCGTCCGTAGTAAAGCCATAGGAAAAGACCGAGAGTGAAGAGAGAAAAGGAAGTGTCTCATCCAGAACGTCCTGCCGAATAAAGGGGTAAGCATAGCCGTTTACCCAAGCCGGATAAGAAGATGGGGAAGACTCACCCGAAGATAAAAGAAGTGCCTGCCCCACAGCCAGAGCATACGGATAGACGAGCTGATTGTTATAAATAACGGAAGATACCGGAATTCCATAACTCTCGGCAATAGAATCCACAGTATCTCCTGATTTTACCACATAAATTTCCATAGATGATTCCTGCAGTTTTTTGTTTTATTCTATGCAGGATGCGGCGAAGAAGTCAAAGCCAAGATAAGCATAGTACAAACCATCAAGTATTTTTTATTAGATAGATAATCAGAATTTTACAGTAAAAAGTCGCATTTTATGATAAAATAATTTGGTGTTAGCATACATTAAGAAACGAGGAACCCACTGTGCTGAATAAACAGATCATTAAAGAAATCACCGGCCCCACCATTTATAACCGAGGACTTGAACTGTTCCGGCAGAATAAAGTACTGACTTTTCAGTCCGAAGAGCAGGACGAAGAAATTTTCATAAAAGCCGTTGTCCAGGGAAGCGGAAGAAAAAAATATAAGGTAGAACTTTTCTACAATACGTTTTATGAGGACTTGTCCGAATGCTTCTGCGACTGTCCCGCCTTCTTCAACTATGACGGCATCTGTAAACATTGTGCCGCCGTACTCTTGGAATGCGAAAGCCGACTCGATATGCAGTCAACAATTTTTGACTATATAGAGGAACCGGGATCGTCCGGTCAGAAACGCAGACTCTCCGGCTATATCGATCCTGAGAGTGGGCGTTTTCTCCCCAGATCACATACCAAAGAGACTACTCCGATCATCAAAGATCTGCTCAGACGCCAGAGAATAAAATCCACTCTTCCTTTAATACAGGACACACCTTATGAAAAGGTATCTCTGGAACCTCATTTTATCTGCGATGAGAATAACGCTGCAGTAGAATTTAAAATCGGTATGGACACCCGATATGTCCTCAAGGATGTGTTTGACTTCGCCAAAAAAGTGGAATCCTGCACAGAATATTCCTATGGCAAGAAACTGAAGTTTGTTCATACCTTGAGCGCTTTTGAACCGTTGTCTCAAAAAATCGTAAGATTCATCCTTAACTGGGTCTGGGAAAACGGCAGTCGTTATCTTGAGTACGACTACTACTCCTATACGCCTGCACTTCCGAAACTGCGCCAGATTCCTCTTAGCGGGACAGACTTTGAAGATCTTTTAACCATATTAAAGGACGCACCAGTCCTGATTAACTTGAACGGATCCGGAGAAAAAATCTGGCACCAGACAGACAATCAGTTAATCCGTCGGCTGCGAATCACTGGGGAAAAAGAAGGTATTGAAGTCAAGCCTGAACCCTTAACAACATTTTATGCCACCCACTCCGTCTTTACTTTTCAAGACGGGCTCATTTATCAGGAAAGCACCGAAGAACTTTCAATGCTTCAGGATTTCTTATCCTGCCTTTCCGACCTACCTGGATCGGCGTTCTATGTTGATAAAGGCGACATTCCCGTGTTCTGTCGGGAGCTGCTTCCTCTCTTGGAGGAACATTATGAGTGTGAACGGGTTGATTTCAGCGAAGCCGATTATGGTGTGGAGCCCGTCTCCTTTGAAATCTATCTGGACGCGCCGCAAAAAGATTTCATTACCTGCAAAGTCTATGCCCTCTACGGAGAGAAGAAGTTCGAAGTCTACAAAAAATCGAACGAGTCCGATGGCGGGACTCGCTTCGCGAACTCGAAAGAACGGGACGACTTCCTATATAATGAACAAGACGAAAACCGCACCAGACGGGATACCGTCAAGGAAATACAGGTGGGAAACACTGTCGCCTCTTACTGTAATGCCTACGACGAAAAAGAACACGCAATGGTCGTCGCCGGAGATGAAGATAAAATCTATGAACTGCTCACGGCAGGTATTCCGCGTTTACAGGCGCTGGGAGATGTGTACGTCTCTGACGCCTTAAAGAATATCCGTGTAGTATCCGGCGGCAAGGTAGAAGTCGGCGTATCTTTATCGGAGGGTCTTCTGGAACTGACCATGCATACCGATGAATTGTCCAGGGAAGAATTAATTGAAATCCTATCGAAATATGACAGAAAGAAAAAATACTTCCGTCTGAAAAACGGCAGCTTTATCACACCAGAGGATGAAGGACTCCTGACACTTCTGAACCTCAGACAGGATCTGAACCTGACCGACACGCAACTGCGCAAGGAAACGATTACACTGCCCAGATACAGAGCCCTTTATCTGGATCAGGAACTTCAGGAATCGCAGGATGTATCCACCATCCGCAATAAAGCTTTTCAGGAATTGATTCGGAATATGAAGTCCGCCGACGAGAATGATTTTGAGGTGCCGGCAAGCCTGGAATCCACTCTGCGTCCCTATCAGGTCACCGGATTTACATGGCTCAAGACACTGTATCACAATGGCTTCGGCGGCATACTGGCCGATGATATGGGGCTGGGCAAGACACTGCAGACCATTGCATTTCTGCTGTCAGAATATCTGGAAGCAAAATTCACAGATAACCGTCGAGTTTTGATCGTTACCCCGGCCTCCTTGGTTTTTAACTGGAAAAATGAGTTTTCCCTCTTTGCACCGGGGCTTCCCGTTAAAATGGTGACAGGAAACGCCGCCGAACGTCAGGAGCTCATACGCAGTGCGCAGAGCAGAGATATTTTGATCACTTCCTATGAACTATTGAAAAGGGATCTGGAAGCCTATGAGGGCATTTCCTTCTTCTGCCAGATCATAGACGAGGCACAGTATATTAAGAATCACAATACACAGGCGGCAAAAGCGGTCAAAATGATAGAGTCAGAATGCCGTTTCGCCCTCACCGGAACGCCGATCGAAAACAGGCTGAGTGAGCTCTGGAGCATTTTCGACTACCTGATGCCGGGACTCCTGTACGGCTATCAGCGTTTCCGTACAGAAATCGAAATACCTGTGGTTCAGAATCAGGATGAAGCCGCCATGAACAGACTTCAGAAAATGGTCAGACCGTTTATCCTGCGGAGACTGAAGAAAGACGTTCTTACCGACCTGCCGGATAAACTGGAAAAATGCATGTACGCCAATATGGAAGGCGAGCAGCAGAAGCTCTACTATGCTCATGTCCAGAGAATCCGCATGATGCTGGACAAGCAGTCAGATGAGGAATTTAAGACGGCTAAGATACAGATTCTGTCTGAGCTCACCAAATTAAGGCAGTTATGCTGCGATCCCGCACTCATATATGAGAACTACGAGAGCCCTTCCGCCAAATCCGCCATGTGCATAGACCTGATTCAAAACGCGGTGGCGGGCGGTCATAAGGTACTTTTGTTCTCACAGTTTACCTCCATGCTGGAGAATTTACAGGCAAAGCTGAAAGAAGAAGGGATTTCCTATTATGTGCTCACAGGCTCTACGCCCAAGGAGCAGCGCCTGAAACTGGTCGAGAACTTTAACCGGGATGACACCAATGTGTTCTGCATCTCTCTGAAAGCAGGCGGAACCGGGCTGAATCTGACTGCTGCGGATATCGTCATACATTTTGACCCTTGGTGGAATCTGGCAGTACAGAATCAGGCCACCGACAGGGCGCACCGGATCGGTCAGACGAATGTGGTGAATGTCTATAAACTGATCATGAAGGATACGATAGAAGAAAATATCCTGAAGTTACAGGCACGAAAGAAAGAACTGGCGGAACAGGTACTCTCCGGAGAGGATCTGGGAAGCGGAAGCTTTACGAAGGAGGAATTGTTGGAATTGCTGGCAGGGTGAAGAGGGGTGACGGCACTTCTCTACCTGTAACGGCAGCCGAAGGAGAAAAGAACACGGCACCTTTGAATACTCTGAATAATAGATATGATAATATTTAAAAGTCATCCGAATACTGTGATATAATTATTAAATACAGTTCGAAAAAATGTATTAATTATTAAAAAGTTGTTTGGAAAATGTGATTGTAAATTGTATAAAGGGAAATAATCACATATAATAAAAGTCATAAGAAGATCGAGCAAGAAGGTGATGTGCATGTACAGGGAGGCAATAAAACAATTAGAATTATGGAAGAGCGAACCTAACAGAAAACCATTAGTACTCCGGGGCGCACGGCAGGTTGGTAAAACTTGGCTTATGAAAGAATTCGGCAACTTATATTATGAAAATGTTGCCTATGTAAGTATGGATGAAAACGAACGAATGACCGAAGTGTTTCGGGAAGCATTTGATATTAGCAGAATTGTTGAAATGTTGGAAATAGAAGTCGGTTTTAAAATTAATCCCGAAAAGACATTGATTATTTTTGATGAAATTCAGGAAATACCAAGAGCATTAAAGTCCTTAAAATATTTTCAGGAACAAGCGCCTGAATATCACATTATAGCGGCAGGCTCTCTCTTAGGGATTGCGTTACATGAAGGAACTTCTTTTCCGGTAGGAAAGGTTAATTTCTGTGATTTATACCCATTGACATTCCGTGAATTTCTGCTGGCGTGTGGAGAAGAAAAGCTTGTTGAAATATTGGACAGAAATGATTGGGATACGATGCAGGTATTTAAAACAAAGTATGTGGATTGTTTGAAATATTATTATTATGTCGGAGGGATGCCGGAAGCTGTATTAGAATTCACAACAAATAGAGATGTGAAAAGAGTAAGAGATATTCAGAACAGGTTACTGTATGCATACGAAAATGATTTATCCAAACATGCCCCAAAGGAAATTGTTACACGAATCCGAATGCTGTGGAATTCTATTCCGACGCAGCTGGCAAAAGAGAATAAGAAATTTATATATGGATTAATCCGTGAGGGAGCCAGAGCCAGAGAATACGAAGTAGCAATTACATGGTTAATGGATGTAGGATTAGTATATAAAATCAATCGAGTGAAAAAACCGGACTTTCCGCTCAGAGCCTATCAGGATTTCTCGGCGTTTAAGTTGTTTATTGTTGATATTGGTTTGTTAGGTGCCATGTCTCGTTTAGATGCAAAAATAATTTTGGAAGGAAACCGGCTTTTTGAAGAGTTTAAGGGAGCGTTGACAGAGCAATATGTTTTGCAGCAACTG
>JAAUZY010000077.1 GCA_014804355.1 Lachnospiraceae bacterium | reverse complement strand
GCGGCACGGATTCTCTTTGTCCGATACGGCATACATCGTCAGCACACCCGGTTCGGTGAGGAGCGAAGTTGCGCCCACCTCCTTTGCAAAGGCCTTATACTCATCGAGATATTCGGGGTAAACATCCACTTTCGACAGCCTTACGATTCCGTCTTCCTGCATCGGCTCTTTCCGGCACATTGCAGCAGGCCGGGCGATACCCGCTTCGTCCATAAACCGCAGATGCTCTTCCGCACTCCAAGCAGGGAGCGGATAGCCGTCCTCCATCTCCGCATGGTTGGCGCGCAGATAATCCATATACTCCTTTGTTACGATATGCGCATGGACATCCGCCGGTGCGGCCTGTTGCTGTGCCTTTGAACTCATGATTGTCGATATTGTCAAAAGAATCGTGATTTATTCGCTGCATATTCTCATTTCGTTTACATATCCTCCAATGTCAGGCAAACCGGCTCGATTTCATATTTTGGCAGCACCTTGTCTTTCAGATGCTGCACCTTCTCGGCAAAGGCTTCGGTTGCTCTCGAAGTAACAGAACCAGAAGCACAGGAATATATCGGCAATCGCATATCTGACGGTCTGAGTCCCTTTTTTGACAAAATGGGGCACAGCTATCTTGTTTTCTCTGTTGTAGAAATTCATAATTCCACATTTTGTTACCGTCGTAAATTTTACCGACGTAACAAAAGTATATAATAACTTGCATTTTGCAAATATCCGATCGATTGCAGCTGCTTCCCGCTGAAATACGGATGATTCATCAACTCCATGACGGTCTGCTCTTCCGTAATCTTGATGTATTTCATAAACTCCTTTTTCGGTCTTGTGCCCCGTGATTTTCATGATGGCTATGGTCAGGATGCCCGCCAAATACATGTTCGTCGCTCCGCTGCAGCGTGCCGTGTGGGTCTTTACCAAGTCGCATTTATCGACCGAATGCATCTTCTTCTCCCCGTTCTCGACATATGACACTTCGATTTTCTCCGTACCGCGCCACGAAATCCTCGTAGAATATCGAGTCGATGTTGTCGAAGTCGAACCACTTTCGTTTTGCCTTGCGTAACTTATCGAACTGAATAATCGGTAAAGCCCAATGGATACACCGAATCAATTGAACCGAAACAAATAGTGCCCTTGCGGCCGAGTTCGAAATCGATGAAAATAAGCGGTTTTACCGTGCAGCTACATGCTGCATCTTCGATATTGCTCAATAATTCATGGATGCGGATATAGGGACGACGGTTTTTATCGTGTAATTTTGCAATATAAACCCCAATCCAAACGTATCGTGTTATGAAAAAGGCTATGCAATGGTTGTACGACAACTGGATGAAGGCAACTCCGTTCCTTGCCGTCTATTCCGCCATTCTGATCTGGCTCTATGTAAAGGATGCCAACTACGCTTTGTTCCTCATCTGGATGCAGACCCCGATTTACTGGGCGCACGAGTTCGAGGAGTACATCTGTCCCGGCGGTTTCCTGAAATTTTTCAACCGCAAACCTCTCAAATCGGTCAAGGATGATTACCCGATGACCAAGGCCGTGTCGTTCTGGATCAACATCCCGCTCGTCTATATCCTGCTGCCCTTGTCGGGTATCGTGGCCCACTTCCGGGGCGTCGAATGGGGTTTGTGGACGGCCTACTTCTCGGCACTGAATGCCTTGGCCCATGTGGTGATGGCCTTTGTCTTCGGTTGCAAGTACAATCCCGGACTTGTCGCGAGCGCCGTTCTCAACATCCCGTTCGGAATATACACCGTCTGGTATTTCCTCTCCAACAACCTTGTTTCGACCGAAGTGAATGTCGCCAGCATCGTTTTCGGCGTCATCGCTCAGGCATCGATGATGGTGTACGGCTTCGCGTACCTTGTTCCCAAAATCAAAAAAGAGGGTTTGAGAGCCGCCTGACCGGAGAGCCATGAAGGAGAACAGGGCCCAGGTCGATGTCGTCGAATCCGGCGAGCCGCTGCGCGAGTTCTGGAACAAAGGCGGATTCGCGCTTTGCACGGCCGGATATGCCGACATAAGAATCAACGAGCAACGCTATCGGCTCGTTCGAGGCAGCGTTTTCGTGGTGACGCCGTTGGTGCAGGTCTACGATTTCAGTCCGTCTCCCGATTTCGCGAAAATCTCGTTCGTCCGCGAACTGAAAGATTTCTATCCGATCTTCCGCTTGATATCCGACACAGGCATACCGCTGAAAGTGAAAGAGAAACCTTGCTGGCAAATATCGGAGGCGGAGATCGGATACGTCATCTCGCAGTACGACCGTATCGCCGAGAGGATGAGGGAGGCGGAAGCGGCCGAATCGTCCGACGAGCGCAGTATTCTGACGCATCTGGTGCATCTGATCGGTCACGAAACCATGCTGGAGATCGTCTGCAACCACATCCGGCGCTACCCGGCTTCGGTCGATTCCGTCCGGAACCACAGCGGCGTCGCCTACCGGTTCATTCTGGCGCTTCATGAGAATTACAGGGCCGAGCGTACGGTAAGCCGATATGCCTCGCTCGCGAATATGTCGACCGGGCATTTCTCCGCCGTAATCCGGGAAGCTACCGGCCGTTCTCCGTCCGAGTGGATTGCGTCGGTGACGACCACCTATGCCAAGCTCCTGCTCGAACAGACCGACAAGAGTATCAAGGAGATCGCCGAGGAGCTGAATTTTCCCGAGCAATTCACGTTCCGCAAATACTTCAAGCGGCACGCCGGCATGTCGCCGACGGCATACCGGCGTGCTTCGCGATAGAAGCGCGCCTTGTTCGTCCGGCAACGCCGGGCGGCGGTTCGAAATCAAGCGATGTATATTCCGGTTTTTGTTAGCTTTGCTTCACTGAATTTTGCAAACATAAAAATCGGAATTTCTTTGCTCGGAATCCTCTTCCTTTGTATGGAGAGATTATTTCTCGCTCCTGCCTTTGAACTTGTCCAACTGGCGCTTCAGGGCGTCGATCGCTTCGTCGACGGCCTCCTCGAACGTTTTGGCCTGCCGCTCGGCGAGGAGCTCCTCGCCCGGCATGCGGAGCGTGAGGGTCGCGATCTTGTTCCCTTTTTCGGAATCTTTGTCGAGCTTCAGGATGACTTCGGCGCCGATCGCACGCTCCGCGAAGCGCTCCAACTTCGCCATCTTGGCCTGCACGAACTCGACGAGCCGCTTGTCGGCGTCGAATTTTACGGATTGGATCTGCACGTTCATAGCCTTGTGTTTTAGGGGTTTCTGCTCTCCCGTCTGTTCGCGGGGGTGGGCTTTGGCGTAGATCTCCTTGAGGCGGGCGATGCTGTTGTGCGTGTAGACCTGCGTGGCCTGCAGCGAGGCGTGTCCCAACAGTTCCTGAATTTCGCGCATGTCGGCACCGCCGTTCATCAGGTGCGTGGCGAACGTGTGCCGCAGCACGTGGGGGCTCTTCTTGCCCTGCACGCCCGCCCGGGTCAGCTCGTCCTGCACGAGCCGGTAGACCGCCATGCGGGAGATGCGTTTGCCTTTGCCGGTTAAAAATAACGCTTTCTCCTCGCTGCTGCAAATTTGCTGCCGTTCGATCACCTCTAAATAGTGCAGAATTTTTTCGCGGATTTCGTCCAGAATGGGCACGATCCGCTGCTTGTCGCCTTTGCCGCGCACGCGCAGCGAGCGGCAGTCGGCCGAGAGGTGGTCGCGGTCGATGCCCACCAGCTCGGCGAGGCGCAGGCCGCAGGTGTAGAGGAGCAGCACGACGAGCGAGTTGCGCGCGGTTTCGAATTCGTTGCTCTCGGATTCGCATTCGCGGACGATCGCCGACATGCGGCTTTCGGGCACGAAGGCCGGCAGGCGGTGCGCCGTCTTCAGCGAGGCGAGGGGCCGCAGGATGTCTTTCTCGACGGCTCCCGTGCGGTGGAGCCAGCGGAAGAGCGCCCGCAGCGACGAGATTTCGCGGTTCATCGTCCCGGCGCCGATGCGCCCCTCCTCGGTGCGGTGGATGATCCACTCGCGGATCTGTCCGGTGGTTACCTGTCGCGGGTTGAAGCGCTTGTCGTCGGTGCCTAACCATGCGAGGAACTGTTCCACATCGCGGCGGTAGTTGCGCACCGTGAGAGGCGAGTAGCGTCGCTCGGCCTCCAAATAGCGGATGAATTCGGGCAGCATACGGGGCAAATATAGAAAAAAATCATTACCTTTACTTGACGAATCGTTTTTTTATGAAAGAATCCTGGAAACCCGGCACGGTGCTCTACCCGCTGCCGGCCGTCTTGGTGAGCTGCGGCGCGGCTCCCGAAGAGTATAATCTGCTGACCGTCGCATGGACCGGCACGGTCTGCTCCGATCCGCCGATGTGCTACGTCTCGGTGCGGCCCGAAAGACACTCCGACGAGCTGATCCGCCGCACGGGGGAGTTCGTCATCAACCTCACGACCGAATCCCTGGCCCGCGCGACCGACTGGTGCGGCGTGCGCTCGGGCCGCGACTTCGACAAGTTCCATGAAATGGGTCTCACGCCCGGCAAGGCGCAGCACGTCGCCGCGCCGATCGTCGAGGAGGCGCCCGTCAACATCGAGTGCCGCGTGCGGCAGGTACTGCCCTTAGGGTCGCACGACATGTTCCTCGCCGAGGTCGTCGGCGTGCAGGTCGATGCCGAGTATATCGATCCCGCGAGCGGGAAGTTCTGCCTGGAGCGCGCCTGCCCGATCGTCTATTCCCACGGCGAATATTTCGCGTTGGGCAGGGCGCTCGGTCATTTCGGATGGTCAGTACGCAAGAAGCCTGCCGCCAAAAAATAGCCCTGCAGCCTGCTGCGGCCGAGCCCCGAAAATTTTTCGGGGCTTTTTCTTGACAACGGGGGTGCGGCCGTATTATATTTGCGCGGGCATTCGCCCGCAGGGCCGGCGTTCTTCCGGCCGCCCGCATCTTTCTTCTCTTTTCCTTTCCATGTCGATACCGACCTCCTCCGAGGCCCGCCGGGTCTTTTCGCCGCGCCGCGAGCGGCTGCAGAAACGCAATCGGGTGATTGCCGCCCGCTATTATTATTGGACCGAGCTGCACCGGCGGCGCG